>JALVMZ010000026.1 GCA_027032655.1 Desulfobacteraceae bacterium | reverse complement strand
GAGATACATGATGCAATAGAAAAGGCAGAACAAAAATTGAATGCCAGCAGGGAGATGCCCGATGAAAATTCTGGTGGCTCTGGACAATAATCCATATAATCTCTATGTGGTCCATGAAGCAGCCAAACTTGCCATGAATACCTGGGCAGATATTACACTCCTTGGGATTGAATCAAAAAAACCTGACACATCTAACAACCACATAATTAATTTACCCATTGTAAAAACACTCACTGAATATCGAAAAGAATTTTTAGCCCACTTTTCTGATGAAGAGACCTCTCCTTATAGTAAAAAACAATGGACTTATGAATTTATTAAAACCAATAAAGACATATGGGAGGAAATATGCGTTAGAAAAAGTAAAAAAGAGTTTAGAGTAAAAATAAGATTTGGCCCCCCAGTAAAAGAACTACTTGATGAAGCTGAACAAGAACAGAGTGACCTGATAATACTTGGCTGTAACAAAGATAGAGACTGTTCATGGGATCAAGATGTGCATTTACCTGAAAAGATTATACTAAAAGCGCCCTGCTCGGTACTTCTTGTAAAAGAGGAAAAACAGCCCAATAAGATTCTCTGCTGTCTGGAACATGACAGAGTAAGCCAGGAATCCCTTGAACTGATAAAACAGATGGTCACCCTCTACAACACCGAACTCATAATTGTGGGGCTTGCACAATCAGATCAAATAAAGGAACAGGTTAATAATAAGATGAATGAGATCGTTCAATACTATAAAAATGAGAATATCAAGATATGGGCATCTATCCTGGATATGTCATTTCTTGACCAATTCATATCTGATTCTGCAGAAAAGGGCCTGATAGCTCTCTGGATGGGACATCGTTCAATTTTAGAAAAGTTCTTTTCCACCTACAGGGTAAAAAAACTCATAAAAAAGGCCCGATCCTCAGTTTTAATCTTAAAATAACAACTTTCTAAAATTTTACTGTTTTGACCAAGTCTTCGTATTCCTTTATCTCTTCCTGGGTGAGTTTTTTCCGGAAAAGGTCTTCTCTTACAAGAATCGGTATTTTCCTGTTGAGTGCAAGGGCAACGGCATCGCTGGGCCTGCTATCAACCCTTATCTCTTCCCCATCTAACTTTAAGACAACATTGGCATAATAGGTTCCCTCCTTTAAGTCATTTATTTCAACTCGAAGAAATTCCATATTGGTCTTCTCAAGTATGCTGAGATATAACTGATGTGTAAAGGGTCTTTTTGGTTCCACTAAGCCCTTTTCCATGGCAATTGCAGCAAATTCAGCATCTCCCACAAACATCATAAAATACCTTTCCGCTTCTCCTCCCTCTTTGAGTATTACCATATTGCCTTTTCTTGGGTCGGATTCAAGCTGGATCTCTTTTATTTCTATAAATTGTTTTGATGCTTCCATAATATTGCTCCTCTTTATGGTTTGAAGGTTATTCTTTATCAGTCTTTTTCTCTTTCTCTTCTTCTCCAAACCTCTTGACTATATTGGCCAGTTCCCTGAGTCTATCATCCACTCTTCTAAAAAGGGTTCCTTCTGGATATGTTCCATCCTCCTGGAGTTCTCCTGCCTTCATTCCCGTCAGTATCTCTATACCCTCTTCAACCCTTTTAATGGGCCATATATGAAATTTACCCTCTTTTACACTATCAATTACCTCCTGTTTTAACATAAGATTCTTGACATTCTTCTCAGGTATAATCACCCCCTGTTTACCATTAAGCCCTTTATGTTTACATATATCATAAAAGGCTTCTATCTTTCTGCTTACACCTCCAACAGCCTGTATCTCACCTTTCTGGCTCACTGATCCGGTAACTGCAATGCCCTGATATATGGGAACCCCTGAAAGGGCACTCAGCAATGCAAACAGCTCTGTGCTGGATGCACTATCTCCTTCCACCATGCCATAACTCTGCTCAAAACACAGGGTTGCAGTGAGGGATATGGGTTTGTTATGGGCAAATCTTTCTCTTAGAAAGGATGTAAGAATCATTACACCTTTGGTGTGTATGTTTCCGCTCATCTTGGATTCCTTCTCTATTGCAATAACGCCCTCCTTTCCAACAGATACGGTTGCAGTTATCCTGTTTGGCCTGCCGAACTCATAATCACCTGTCATGAGTATTGAAATTCCATTTATCTGCCCCACCCTGTATCCATCAGTCTCAATCCAGAATATATCCTTTGTAATCAGTTCCTTTATCCTCTCCTCATAGAGATTTGACCTGTATGTTCTACTCCTTATTGCCTCCTCCACATGCTCATAACCTATAAATTCTGCTCCTTTCAGACCTGCAAAATAATTGGCCTCCCTGATAAGATCACTTATATCTCCCAGCTCGAGTGTTAGTTTTTCCCTGTCCTCAGTCTTCTCCATACTATATTCAATAACCCTTGCAACACCGCTTCTATCAAGGTATCTGATATTATTTTCATTGCAGAATCTACCTATCATTTGAGAAACTTTCATTATTGTATCATCTTTTTTGTCCATCCGGTCATCCATATGTGCCTTCACTTTGAAGAGTTTATGAAACCGATCATCATAGAAGTGAAGGAGCTCAAAAAGGAATGGATCCCCTGTTAACACAATCTTGATATTAAGAGGGATCGGCTCAGGTCTTATTGTTCGTGTGCTCAAAAGTCCATAGAGTTCTCCTAGGTCTTCTATTCTTATCTTCTTATCTCTAAGGGCCCTTTTTAATGCCTCCCATGAGAAATACCACTTCAACAGATCCAGCGCCTTCATTACCAGATATCCACCATTTGCCTTGTGAAGGACTCCTGGTTTAATCATTGTAAAATCAGTAAAAAGTGCGCCAAAAAGGGCCTGCCTCTCAATTGTCCCAAAAAGGTTTGGATAACTGGGATTGGACTCTATTACAACTGGTGCGCCTTTTGTCTCTGAATTGTCCACGAGCACATTCACTTCGTATTTTTTAAGCACACTTTCCTTTAACTGGGAAGGAATCGGTGGAAATGTGATTTGCTGGGATTCCTGTTTTTTTGTAAAATCATCAATATTTTCTACAATATCTTCCTGAACAAGCTTTAAGTATTCCAGGACATCCTGCTCATCCTGATATTTCTTCTTATAAGGTCCAATCTCTTCCTCCACAATTGTAAGCGCAAGCTCTTTTTTAAGGTTTTCCTTTTTCTTCTTTAAGGCCTCTTCTTCATTCTTTATTTTATTTACCACCTCTTTCATCTTTGCCTGGAGTTCTTCACTCTTCTCTTTTAATCTATTTTTATCCTCTTCCGTAAACGCGCTCAGCTCTTCCTGATTAAGCGGTTGTCCATCTTTTCCAGCAGGGATAATCACCATTCCCACCTGAGAGACCTGCAGGATAAATCCTTCCTTTTTTGCTTCCTCTGAAAGTGATTCAATAATCTCTCTTCTAAATGACTCAAAATCTTTTTGCAGTTGCTCCTCTTTGCCCTGAAAATCCTGGCTCTCAAACACCTCAGGAATCCTGATCTTTATATTATCAACAAATTGTTTCATATCCTTTTTGAACTCCCTGCCCTTCCCGGGAGAGAGTTTAATGGCCTTTGGTTTATCAGGCTCTTTGAAATTATATACATAACACCAGTCAGGCGGGGTGGGTTCCTTAGAGGCCTGCTCTTCAAGGAAGACTCTTGCTGTGTATGTCAATCCTGCCTTGTCGGGTCCTGCTATATAAATATGATATCCATCCTCTTTCATACCCATTCCAAACTTTATGGCCTCTGTTGCCCTTTCCTGCCCCAGGATTCTTTCCTGTGGTAAATCAAGCTCTCCTGTATGCTTAAAGGGCAAAGAATCAGGATTTACTCTGGCCCTCAGTTCATCTGCCGGAACCTCTGGAAAACTGCTGCTCATAATTCCACCTCCATTATTCTTTTATGGTCTGGGAAACCAGTATCCCCCAGAAACTCCATGGTGGAGCTAACCGGGATAAGGCCTCATAAAACCAGCCAATATGCTGACCGCACTCTCTGCAAAGGGCAATCCTCCATGAATAACCCGAAAACCATGTGTGTTCATCAGTGGGTTCACCAACTGCCACGGCACCCGGACAGGAATAAAATGTATGAAAATCACATTCAATACCCGCGGGATTTGTGAATTGATGTCTATTTCTGCCATCCACCAGAATGAGTCTGTCTGAATAGGTAATTAATGCACCACAGATGGTGCACCTGAAGGCCATGTTACCGTTTCCACCTGTTGTGTGGGTATCTGATATGAAGTTAAACATTTTGAAAACCCCTTTTATCAGAACTTTATCATGCCTTTTACTTTTCCTGTCCTTTGATAATAATTGTTTAAAATAAATCGCTCTGGAAAATCATTGCTTGAAATATATTTGAGAGCTGTATTCAGAAACTGATTTTTAAGCTCCTCAAATATTCTATCCTTTTCTCTCACATCTATGAAGTTTCTCCTCTTTTCATACCTGAAAATTACCTTTTCGCCCAGCTCTTTTTTAATTTCATCATATGAAATCTCATTATCTGGTTTATTGAAATAGTCCCTTTTTATCTCTATAACAACCCTTGCCTCAAAAAATACAAGCCACCTGTCCCCCGCCATCTTCCTTGAGTGATTGTATATCTTGAGCTTTAATCCATTGTTTAAATCTATTGTTTCTACAGGCTCACTCATGGTAAAAAGCATTTACCCTGTAAAAAGATTAATGATATAAAAATATAAACACTCTGAACTGAATATCAAAGAAGATTTAATAATTCAATATCTCTAAGAAATCTTGAAAGGGGGCATATATTATGAAAAAAATAATTATAATGGTCTCTTTAATAGCTTCTGTGCTGTGTATAATAATATATAAAGTTGTGGATGCCCAGCCATTTGGATTCTCATCTTCAAAGACGGATATTGTAACACATCACAGGATTTTGTGTTCAGAATATGGTAGATATGTTTTTGGCCAGATATCTGATTCCAGTAAAGATCAGTTTATGCTTGACACCTATACTGGCAGGCTCTGGAGAATTGCAGTAACAGGAGATGTGGGAATTCATCTCACACCTGTTCTATATAAGATTAAGGAAGGCGTTTATAATCCCCTCCCCCCTCCGATAAAAGAGAGGAGGGAAGGGAGAAAGACCAGAACTCATAAAAGATAATTAACGGTTTTCGATTATCAACCAAGCTTTGAGAGGAGCTCTTCAGTAACCTCCTTGACGCCGGGTCTTCCATCAATCTCTACGATCTTAGGAACCCCATTATTATTCTTTGAGAGCTCTTTGAAGTAATTAATGGCGGCCATAGTGCCTTCTTTATCATCATAGTAAATATCATGCCTTTTATCTATGGCTGCCTCATCCTGATCATCGCTCCTGGTCTTGAGTTCGCCCCCGCATATCCTGCACCTATCCCCATCTGGCTTTATGGCGTCTATATAAATATTATTGGGGTGGTTATTGTCATTTACACAAAGCCTTCTACCCATGATTCGGTTCTTTGCAATCTGTCTATCAAGCACAATCTCAATTACAATATCCACATTCATGCCCTCTTCCCCAAGGGCCTTGTGAAGTTCCTTTGCCTGATTCAGATTTCTGGGGAAGCCATCCAGGAGCCATCCATTCCTGCAATCTTCCTCTTTAAGCCTGTTTAAAATCATGGGGATTGTGATGCTATCAGGGACCAGCTCACCCCTGTCAATATAATCTTTTGCCTTTTTTCCCAGTTCAGTGCCCCGGGCAATGTTATCCCTGAATATGACCCCGGTTTCAATATGTGGAATATTGTATTTCTTCTTTATTATAGCGCCCTGGGTCCCTTTACCGCTTCCATTTGGACCAAAAAACAGTATATTCATAGTCAAACTCCTTATCTTGATTTTCTCCGGTAATATCCACCCTTACCGGACGGATGTAAATTATTTTACCCATACCCATATTGTCAAGTGCTAAAGAAGGAGGTTTTGTTTTCCCTTGACAGCACTGGAATTTATGTCATACTTGCTTTAAACACAGGGCTTAAAGGATTACTATGAAGATAAAATCACTCATGATACCTGATCCCATAACCATTAAAAGGGGGGCATCAATCCAGGACGCCCTTGAGATAATGAAAATGAATTCCATTCGTCATCTCCCTGTTGTTGGTAAAAATAACAATCTTATTGGATTTGTAACCCTTGCGGACTTAAAACAGGGGCTTCTACCATCAATGCTGGGAGAACTCACCCTCAAAGACATAATGATAGATGATCCCATAACCGTGAGTCCCGATGATGACATAGAAATAGCGGCAAGGCTTATCTACAGATACAAGATCAGTGGTATGCCCGTGGTAAAAGGCAAAAAGGTGGTGGGCATCATAACAGAATCAGATATACTCAGGGCATTTATAGACATGATGGGAATTCTCTCATCAAGCTCCAGAGTTGATGTGTTAATTAAAGATGACCACGAATCCTTCAGGAATGCACTTCACATTATACACGAAAATGGGGGTGATATTATCAATGTGGTAATGACACCCCAGAAAGGGAATAAAAGAATCTATTTTTTCAGGCTCTCCCCCTGTGATACATCCAGGATAAAAGAGGCCCTTGAAAGTGATGGATATCAGGTAATATCCGCAATGGACTGAAAATTATAACCCCTTATTAAAATGGGGTTTTCTCTTTTCAATAAATGCCTCAATACCTTCCTTCCCATCAGGATGATCAGCACACAAGGAAAGGGCGTATCTTTCATTTTCAAGCTGTGTTTCAAAAGGGGTGTTGAAGGACTCATTCATCAATCTTTTAATTGAAGAAAAAGATGAAAGTGGCCTCTTCATTATCTCATTCAGCATTGAGATGGCGCGGTCAAGTGAAGTCCCATCTTCCACCACCTCTGTTACAAGCCCCCATTCCAGGGCCTTATCAGCATTGATTGGCATATCAAAGGATGCTATCTCAAGTGCCCTTGCCAGTCCCACAATTCTTGGCAGTGTATATGTGCCGCCCCCATCGATACTCAGGCCATTGGATGTATATGCCTGTCTCAAGATGGCAGACTTTTCCATGACCCTGAAATCACACGCAAGGGATATGGAAAATCCACCTCCTGCTGCCAGCCCATTTATGGCAGATATAACAGGTTTGGGCATCTTTCTTATCTCATTTATGCACTGATGGTATATTGAGGCAAGTCTGTAAAATGCTGAGCCGTATTTCATCCCTGAGTTATAAATCCATTTTAGATCACCACCTGCACAAAATGCCCTCCCCTTTCCAGTAATAACCACACCCATTATGTTTTCATCATTAGCAGTATAAAGGAGAATCTGTGATAAAAGCCTGATGGACTCATAATCAAATGAATTATAACTCTCAGGTCTATTAAAATATATTATTTTTATCCTATCTCTCAGTTCAGATATTATGGGCTCGGTCATTTTATTATCCTTTCTTTAATCTCTTATATATATCGCATCCCCGTTTATAACCCAGGTCACAGGATCTCTTTGCATCATGGAGTGCCTTATCTTTCTCTCCCATTTTATAATAACACCTGCCCCTGTTGTAATATGCCCAGGCATTTTTCGGATTCAACTTAATGGCCTCTGTAAGATATTCAATTGCCCTATCCCATTTCTTTTCATTACTGTAAATCCATCCAAGATAATTATATGCACTCACACTTTTAGGAT
>JALVMZ010000025.1 GCA_027032655.1 Desulfobacteraceae bacterium | reverse complement strand
CCTTTACTTCCTGGATAGCATCTCTTTTAAGTTCGGATATAAGCATATATTCCTGATCTCCGCTATAAGATGAGATAATCTCTCCTGATGGATTGATTATTAAGGCGACCCCTGGAAAATAAAAACCATCTTCATTCTCTCCCACCTGATTGCAGGCTATCACATATACTCCATTGTCATAGGCCCTTGCCTTGAGATGCTTTTTCCAGCCAGATAGCTTATCTGATGGTGTTCCTCTGGGAGAGGCATGGGGCATAAAGATTGCCTCAGCCCCTTTTAGGGCAAGTATGGTGCTTATCTCTGGAAAATGGGCTTCATAACAGAGTTCAATACCGAATCGAAGATTCCTGAAGCTAAATACAGGAAGCTCCTCTCCAGACTGGTAAGAGTTTTCCTCCGGAGGTGCAATATGGGTCTTTCTGTAAAGGAGCCATTGTCCATTGGGATAGGAAATCAATTGAGAAATATATGGCTTTCCCTTATCTGAGATTTCAATTAATCCAGCTAATATCAATATTTTGGTCTTATATGTGATCTTTGATATATATTTGATAGATTCATCAAATTGCTCCTTTGAAATACGCCCTTCAATTGAATCAAGCATATAACCGGAGATGGAGAGCTCCGGGAAGCAGAGGATATTTACGCCTTTTTTCTTTCCAAGCCCGGCAAACTTCTCTATTTTTTTTAGGTTTCTTTTATATTCTGAAGTGCTTGTCTGCATGCAAACAGCACCCACTATTATATCATTCATCATATCTCCTCATATTACTCTTCTTTTCTGGCAATAAGGATGTATTTATCATAGAGGAGTTCTTCTCCTGAACTTGATATGTCAAAGCGTCTCCCGGGATATCTATTTTTTCCATTATATAAGATATGGAACCCTGCCTTTTCAATGTTATATGTTGCAGGGATGTGATCATTCAACCAGAAACTTGTAAGGATTAAGATTCCCCCATCTTTTAATATCTCCCTGGTTTCAAAAAAGATATTTCGCCATTTTCTGGCTCCATAAGGTGATATGCTTATATCAGGATGTTCAAATATGGCAATGTCAAAGGGGTTTTTTATCATGCGAGATATAAGTTCTGCATCTGCCACCACGAGATCAACAAGCCTTTTTAATGCCTTCCATGCCTTTTTTAATCCCTTTTCATCAATATCAACTCCCAGATAAATGGGCCTGCCTAAATCTTTCATGGTAATGTAGAGTATAGTGCCAAGATAGTTCCACTTAACATTTTCACCACATCCTATATTAATTATGGCGGGATTATAAGGGAGGAGTATGTTGAGACCCTCTAAATAGTCACTGAGTATCTTTGCCCATCTGATATCATCTCTTTCCATATCAGTATTTCAGATATCCCGCTATCATATCACCCACATCAGATGTCCCCATGCCCATTCTGCCAGCATCCATGGATTTCATATGCCCTTTTACCACTTTTTCAACTGCCCTTTGAATGGAACACGCCATCTCATTTTCACCCAGGAACTCAAGCATCATCTGTCCTGCCAATATACATGCAATTGGGTTTATGATATTTTTCCCCGCATATTTGGGGGCAGAACCCCCTATGGGTTCAAACATCCCCCGAACACCTGGATTTATATTGGCACCTGCAGCAACACCAAGCCCACCCTGAAGCACTGCACCGATATCTGTAATGATATCTCCGAACATATTATTTGTGACAATTACATCATATTGCTCAGGTCTTTTTATCATCCACATACATAGCGCATCCACATGCTGATAATCGGTCTCTATTTCAGGATATTCCTTTTTTACTTCCTCAAATACCCTTAACCAGAGATCCCATTCATAATTAAGAACATTACTCTTACCACAAAGGGTCACCTTTCCTTTACCATTCCTCTTCTTGCAGTATTCAAATGCAAATCTTATGCATCGCTCAACCCCTGACCTGGTATTAATGGACTCCTGAATGGCCACCTCATCCGGTGTATTTTTCTTAAAAAATGCTCCGCATCCACAATAAAGCCCCTCTGTATTTTCCCTTACCACCACAAAGTCAATATCCTCTGGATTGATTGATTTTAAAGGAGTCTCCACACCAGGTATCAGTTTTACAGGTCTCAGATTCACATAGAGGTCAAGTTCAAATCTGAGTTTAAGAAGGATGCCTCGTTCAAGCACACCTGGTTTTACATTTGGTGTCCCGATGGCACCCAGGTATATGGCATCACATTTTTTGAGTTCATTGATAATAGAATCCGGCAAGAGGGTTCCGTCCCTCAGGTATCTATCTCCACCAATATCAAATCTTTTAAAATTAAATTTTACTCCGGACTTCTCTGATAATGCCTTCAGGACCTTTATGCCTTCTTTTATGACCTCAGGCCCTGTTCCATCTCCTGGAATGACTCCTATACTGTATTGCTTTGGATCCATCTCAATATCCTTTTTTAATCTATATAATAAGAGCTTTGCAAAACTCAATTAAATGATATATTTTTTCAATGTATATCTGGAATTACTTTATCTGTCATGCTGAAGGACGAAGCCCCGAAGCATCTCATAGATCCTTCGGGTGTCTTTCAGACACCCTCAGGATGACAGATGGAATATGAATCATTTTTGCAAAGTTCTCTATATCATTCATTGGATAATTTTAAAAGTTTATACTGAACACTATCTGATAGTGCCTGCCAGCTTGCTTCAATGATATTTTCAGAGACTCCTATGGTGGACCATATATTTTTACTATCCCTTGATTCAATCTGAACTCGCACTTTAGCACCGGTTCCTTTGCTTCCATCAATCACACGCACCTTGAAATCCACAAGCCCCATCTCCTGTATCTGGGGGTAGAATTTATTCAGGGCCTTCCTGAGGGCATTATCAAGGGCACTTACAGGGCCATCCCCTTCAGCTGCGGTTATCTCATCTTCATTACCTACAGATATCTTTATGGTGGCATGGGCAGTTGCAGGGCCGCTTCTGTCCTTTTCCACCGTCACCCTGAAGGACTCAAGTCTAAAGGGATCTTTAAACTGGCCCGTTAGTTTCCTTAGCAGGAGTTCGAGAGAACCCTCAGCAGCATCAAACTGGTAACCCTCATCTTCCAGTCTCTTTATCTCTTCGACAATCTTTCTACTATCATAACCGTTACCACCCAGTTCAATTCCCATCTCCTTTGACTTAACCTCTATATTGCTCTTACCAGAGAGGTCAGATACCAGGACCCTTCTTCGGTTTCCCACAAGCTTAGGGTCAATGTGCTCATAGGCAGATGGGTTCTTGGCTATGGCATGGACATGTATTCCACCTTTGTGTGCAAAGGCACTCTTACCAACAAAGGGCCCTCTGTTAAAGGGTGGAATGTTTGCAACCTCACTCACAAATCGTGACAGTTCAGTTAAATGGGATAGCCTCTCATCCTTAATGCAACGGTATCCCATCTTTATCTGTAAATTACCTATAATAGTTATTATATCAGCATTTCCACACCGCTCTCCATAACCATTAACTGTTCCCTGAACCATCTCAACACCTGATAGCACTGCTGTAATTGAGTTGGCAACCGCAAGCCCGCAGTCATTATGGGCATGTATCCCTAAGGGAGTGATGATGGTTGATTTTACTTCATCTATGATATTTCCCAATTCATGGGGCATGGTTCCACCATTTGTATCGCAGAGCACTATGATATCTGAGCCTGCATCTTCTGCCACCTTGAGGCACCTGATGGCATATGATGGATTGTTCCTGTATCCATCAAAGAAGTGCTCTGCATCAAAGATCACCTCTTTCCCCGCTTTTTTCAAATATCTGATGCTCTCATCTATCATTTTCAGGTTTTCATCAAGGCTTACACCAAGAATCTCCCGTGCATGCATATCCCATGTCTTACCCACAATGGTAACAGATTGGGTCTCAGCATCCATGAGTGCACGGATATTTTGATCCTCCTCACAACTATTGCCAGGTTTTCTTGTGCTTCCAAATGCAGTTATTTTTGCATTCTTAAATTCGACCCCTTTTACAATCCTGAAGAATCTCTCATCCTTTGGGTTGGAGCCAGGCCAGCCACCCTCTATATAAGCCACCCCCATATCATCCAGTCTCCTGGCTATCTTGAGTTTGTCCTCTGCGGAGAAGTGAATCTCTTCGCCCTGGGTTCCATCCCTCAGGGTTGTATCATAAATCTGAATAACCTTTTCCATATTCTCTCCCCCTAAAAAAGATCCGCTACCAGGTTTCCCTGATAGCGGATCTTTAAGTTCTAAATCTTTTTTATTTTAACCTGGTAGTTTGAGCATTACACCCCTCATACCGGGCAACAGGGAATGGATGCAATTCCCTGTTGCCCTTCTAATTATGATAATCTGAATTTTCCTACCAGATCCCATATCATTTAATCCTTTAATTAAAATATCTTACCTTTTTAGAAAGACCTGTCAATAATAAAATCCTTTTCAGATAATTTTCCGTTATAGAATAATACATCTGAGATCTTTACAAAAATGATTCATATTCCATCTGTCATGCTGAGGGTGACTGAAAGACTCCCGTTGGATCTATGAGACGCTTCGGGGCTTCGCCCCTCAGCATGACAGATAAGGTAATTCCAGATATACATTGAAAAATATATCATTAAATCGAATTTTGCAAAGCTCTCCATCTGCTCCCTTAATAATATGAGAATTTATTTCTTCAGAGTTATTCCGAGTTCATTTAATTGCTCTTCGTCCACCTCTGAAGGGGCATCACTCAATGGGCATGTGGCCCGCTGGGTCTTGGGAAATGAAATCACCTCTCGTATGGAATCAGCTCCAAGTATCATTGCAACCAGTCTGTCAAAACCAAGGGCAAGACCTCCGTGGGGTGGGGCACCGTATCTCAGTGCCTCCATGAAAAAACCGAATTTTTTCTGTGCCTCCTGTTCTGAAATATTCAGTATCTTAAATATCTCTTTTTGAAGCACTGGGTCATGGATACGAATGCTCCCCCCTCCTATTTCCACGCCATTTAGAACAATATCATAGGCCCTTGACCTTACCTGTTCAGGATTCTCCCACAAAAGGGGAATATCCTCTTCAAGTGGTGATGTAAAGGGATGATGAACTGAGACAAATCTCTCCTCTTCTTTATCATATTCAAGTAAAGGAAAATGCGTTATCCACACAAAAGAGTCGGTATCCTTAATAAGATTGAGTCTTCTTGCCACTTCGATCCTGACCGCACCAAGGGATATGCTTGCCACACTGTCGTTATCTGCCACAAAAAGAATGAGGTCTCCAGGAGCGGATGACATTTTTTTGTTGATTATGGAGATCCTCTCCATATCCAGAAATCTGGCTAAGGTGGACTGCCACTCACCTTCCTTTACCTTTGCCCAGAGCATACCCTTTGCACCATTAGAGATGGCTATATCTGATAGCTCATCAATGGCTTTTCTGGAGAGTTTTGAACCCCCCTCCTGAACATTGATTGCCTTGATAACCCCACCTTTTTCTATCACATCCCTGAATACCCTGAAATCGGTATCTCTCATGAGATCTGTTAGATCTGTTATTTCAAGGTCGAATCTCAAATCAGGTCTATCAGTTCCGTATAGCTCCATTGCTTCTTTATAGGTCAACCTTGGAAATGGAGTGGGAATATCCACCCCTTTTATTTCTGAGAACACCCTCTTCATTATTCCTTCCACCACATCCATTACACCGTTTTCATTGGTGAATGACATCTCAAGGTCAACCTGGGTGAACTCTGGCTGTCTGTCTGCCCTCAGATCCTCGTCCCTGAAGCATCGGACAATCTGGTAATAACGGTCAAATCCTCCTATCATGAGTAACTGTTTGAAGAGCTGGGGTGACTGGGGAAGGGCATAAAATTTGCCCCTGTTGACCCTGCTTGGCACCAGATAATCCCTTGCCCCTTCAGGTGTGCTACGGGTCAGAAATGGAGTCTCCACCTCCACAAAACCAAGACCATCCAGATATCTCCTTATGATTGAGGAAATCAGGTGTCTTTTCCTGAAATTCTCAAATACCTTTTTTCTTCTGAACTCCAGATACCTGTATTTAAGCCTTAATGTCTCGGATGCATCCACAGCACCATCCACCTGAAAAGGGGGAACATCTGATCTGTTGAGCACTTTAAGCTCCTTTACCTTTACCTCCACATCCCCTGTAGGAAGGTCTGGATTTTCCTGGCCCTTCTCCCTTGGACTTACTACTCCTTTAATAGCAATTACCCACTCGTGCCTTAATTCCCTTGCCTTTCTATGGACTTCTGGATTAATGGCGGGATCAAAGACAAGTTGAGTAATACCCTCCCTATCTCTCAGGTCCACAAATATGAGATTCCCCAGGTCTCTTGTCCCATCAATCCAGCCCATTAATACCACTTCTTCTCCTATGTGCTGGTTTCGTAAATATCCGCAGTCATGGGTTCTTTTCCAGTCACCAATTATATCAATGGAATATTTTTTTTCTGATAACATCAGTTTGATAGTTCCTCTCTTAGATGATTAATAATACCATTAAAGGGAATCTCTTTCTGTGTGCCTGTTGTCATGTGTTTCAGGATTACTCTTCCAGATTCAAGCTCATGATCTCCTGCGATGATAACATGGGAAGCCCCCATTTTATTGGCCCTTTTCATCTGGCCCTTGAGCCCCTTCTTTTCATAGGATATCTCTGCCCACAGGTCCTCTGATCTGATTTCATCAAGTAGTAGAAAGAGTCTTTTTCTGGCCTTATCCCCAAGTGGTATAAAATATATAAGATGGCCTTTCTTAGCGCTTATTCCACTATCTTTAATAATTTCCATTATTCTTTCCATGCCTATTGCAAATCCCATTGCAGGGATATCTGGCCCACCCAAGAGTCTTACGAGTCCATCATAACGACCACCACCTGCAATGGCATTTTGTGCACCAAGGGTATGAGAGATTATCTCAAAGGTGGTCCGTGTATAGTAGTCAAGTCCACGAACAAGCCGGTGATTTATGGTGAAATGTATGGATGAGATGCTCAAATATTCCCTGAGTTCATCAAAATGGTCTTTACATTCGTTACATATAAAGTCAAGGATGGATGGTGCATCCACTAATGTCTCCTTACAGCCCTTAACCTTACAGTCAAAGACCCTTAAAGGGTTAATCTCCAGCCTATGGACACAATTTCCACAGAGTCCATCAGTGTTTTTTTTAAGATATTCCTGGAGCCTATCTCTGAATGCTCCTCTGCATTCCGGACAGCCAAGGGAGTTAATCTCAAGGGCAGGCTCTGTTATTCCAAATCCATTAATTATCTTCATGGCCATAATTATCAATTCTGCATCAGAGATAGGGCCTCCATCTCCTATTAACTCTGCATTTATCTGATAGAACTGGCGAAACCTTCCTTTCTGTGGCCTTTCGTACCTGAACATGGGACCAATGGTAAACAGCTTATGAATTGGTCCTCTGTTATAGAGTCTGTTCTGGATATATGCCCTGATGACAGATGCAGTTGCCTCAGGCCTCAGGGTCAGGTTTCTGCCCTTCAGGTCATTGAATGAATACATCTCCTTTGATACTATATCAGTTCCTTCACCTATACTCCTTGAAAAGAGTTCAGTCCTTTCCACAATTGGTGGATTAATCTCTCTAAAACCGAATGTGCT
Organism: Desulfobacteraceae bacterium; assembly: GCA_027032655.1. Taxonomy (GTDB): domain Bacteria; phylum Desulfobacterota; class DSM-4660; order Desulfatiglandales; family JALVMZ01; genus JALVMZ01. The sequence goes on along the minus strand of JALVMZ010000025.1, from coordinate 41 downwards.
AAATACCTTCCTTGCACGAAGTTCAAGTTCATACCTGAGCT
>JALVMZ010000024.1:2122-2504 GCA_027032655.1 Desulfobacteraceae bacterium | reverse complement strand
TAGTAAGATGGATGCACGGCATAGTAGAGAGGAGATAATAAGAATCATTAATGAGGAGCTACCCAGGATTCTAAAGGATCATCCTGATTTAAAGTATAGATTGTGGGATATGCTCAAAGGATATTTTGCGCCCCGCGAGGAGACAGAGGACAGGTTTGATAAGATAATTAAAGAGATGCAGTCAGAAAGGGATGCTACAAATAGACGATTTGAAGATATCAATAAGCGCTTCGAGGAGATATGGGAGGAGGTGAGAGCGCAGAGGGAGGAGACCAATAAGCGCTTCGAGGAGATATGGGAGGAGGTGAGAGCGCAGAGGGAGGAGACCAATAAGCGCTTTGAGGAGACCAATAAGCGATTCGAGGAGATATGGGAGGAGGTG
>JALVMZ010000024.1:0-2112 GCA_027032655.1 Desulfobacteraceae bacterium | reverse complement strand
AGATTCAAAGGGTGGATAAAAGGATTGATAGGACCATTGGGGCACTCGGTGCCAGATGGGGAATATCCACCGAGCATGCCTTCAGGGAGGCAATGAAATCTGTCCTGGAGGAATTAACCGGACTTAAAGTAGAGAGATATATAAAATTCGATAAAGATGGAAAGGTATTTGGATGGCCTGATCAGGTGGAATTAGACCTGGTTATTAGTAATGGTGTGATATGGGTAATGGAAATAAAGTCATCTGTTAGCAAATCAGATGCATATAGTTTTTATAAGAAGGTGGAGTTTTACAGAGAAAAAGAGGGGAAAGAGGTAGGAAGGAAGATAATAGTGAGCCCCATGATAGAGCCCTCTGCCAGGAAGGTGATTGAAGATTTGGGAATCGAGGCATTCAGCTCCCCAGAAGATATCTCTGAGTAATTTGCTTTTCATTAGTTAAGAAAATCATCCCACCTTATAACTTCATTTTTTATCCTGAGTTTTTTAGCTTGCTCTTTTAGTATTTCTTCATTGAGATAAATAATTTATTAATATATGAAATATAAGTATATTGAAATGCTTGAAAAATAATCTAATGTAATTAAAATCTAAATATGATATTAAATCAGCTAATTTATAAATAAGGAGTGATCAGAGTGGATAACAAGACTTTTGAACAGGGACCCATTCGACCACCCAATGAGGCGAGAAGCCTTTTGCTCAGATTTACAAGAAATTGCCCGTGGAATCAGTGTCTATTCTGTCCTGTATATAAAAAGAGTAAATTTTCACTGAGATCCGTGGATGAAATAAAGCAGGATATACAAACCGCAAGGGACATAGCAGATGATATAAAGGCCCTTAGCTGGAGCCTTGGTGAAGCGGGCAGGGTAACAGATAAGGTCATAAGTCATATTTTTAATTCCGCCAATTACAGCGATGCATACAGGAGTATTGCTGTCTGGATGTATTATGGGACAGGTGCATGTTTTCTTCAGGATGCGGACAATCTGGTAATGAAGACATCGGATCTGGTTGAAGCTCTCAAATTTTTAAGGGAGAAATTCCCTGAAATTACAAGGATTACATCATATACCAGGTCAAGGACAATAATCCGCAAATCAGTTGAATCCCTCAAAAAGATAAAAGAGGCAGGCCTTGATAGAATCCATGTGGGTTTGGAGAGCGGATCTAACAGGGTTCTTAAACTCATGAAAAAGGGTGTTACTGCTGAGCAGCATATTGAGGCAGGAAAAAGGGTAATTGAGGCAGGCATGGAGCTATCTGAGTATGTGATGCCAGGTCTTGGTGGACAGGAGATGTGGAAGGAGCATGCCATAGAAACCGCAAGGGTCCTGAATGAAATCAATCCACATTTCATCAGGATCAGGAGTTTAAGGGTGCCTGATAGGGTGCCTCTTTCCAGACTGGTAAAAGAGGGGAAATTCACACTCCAGACTGATGATATGATTGCAGAGGAGTTAAAGCTTTTCATTGAAAACCTGAAAGGCATAACAAGCATCATTACAAGTGACCATATCATGAATCTCCTTGAAGAGGTGGAAGGAAAACTCCCTGAGGATAAACAGAAGATGCTTGATGTGATACGAAGATATCAGGAACTACCAGAGGAACAAAGGTTGATATATCGGGTTGGAAGAAGAGGCGGGGCATATCGCTCCATTGATGATCTTGAAAGGGACCCTGTTACTTATGGAAAGATAAAGGGGCTGGTTCAGAACATTATGGAGACCCAGGGAAAAGAGGGGGTGGAGAAGTTTATCTCTGATATGGTGGACAGATATATTTAAGTGGAAATAAGAAAATGGGCTACTATCCTGTATATATCGATCTATCAGGAAAGAATGTATTGGTTGTTGGTGGAGGAAGGGTGGCGAAGCGAAAGATTGAAACTCTCCTTGAATTCGGTGCAAATGTAAGAGTTGTTTCAAGGGAGCTTTCTTCCGAAATCAAGAGATATATTGATGATAAAATGGCCATATATCTGGGGCCTGAATTCCATGAATCCTTTCTGGACAGTGCATTTATTGTTATTACAGCCACTGATGACAAGGCTTTAAACAGTCAGATTAGTAGAATTGCAAGGGCAAGGGGGTTGCTTGTGAATGTA
>JALVMZ010000023.1 GCA_027032655.1 Desulfobacteraceae bacterium | reverse complement strand
ACATGAATTCCAGTTTTTAGAAAGCATCCATGGGGATATATGAAAGAGCTTTTTGAAGAGACCGGCAAAGAAAAAGGGCGAAAATTAAAGGAGATAATAGGCTATGGATTCCATTTTTGATGCTCAGATCATGGGTAATAGTCTATGGAGTATATTATTTTTATTCTTAATAATACTGGTTTCTTTTCTTTCTGGTAAGATTGGAAAAACGGTTTTAAGAAGAGCTTCTGTCCGATTTGAGAAAAAAGATAGATACATAACTTCCATAACACTCCTTTCAATAAGCAAGGGTATTGTTTTTCTTACATCGGCCATTGGTATTTCCATTGGGCTTTCAGTGCTGGAGCTAAAAGGAAAGGTGGCTGGTATTTCAGAGACATTGAGTTCCATATTGATTACAGTGGGTGTAGGATTTTTCCTGTTCTGGCTTGTGGATATACCTACCACATGGTTCAGGTCTCTGGCCGGCAGGACTGAGACTCGTCTGGATGATATGCTGGTTCCGGTGATAAGAAAGAGTCTGAGAGTAACGGTTGTCATACTTGTTCTTGTTCAGATAGCCCAGATTTTGAGTGATAAACCCATTACATCAATAATAGCTGGACTGGGAATAGGGGGCCTGGCATTGGCGCTTGCAGCCCAGGATACAGTAAAGAATTTCTTTGGCTCTGTGGTGCTTTTTATTGATAAGCCCTTTGAGATGGGTGACAGGGTGGTGGTGGATGGGTTTGATGGCTCTGTTGAAGAGGTGGGACTGAGGTCCACAAAGATAAGGACACTTGATGGTCATCTTGTTACTATACCGAATGGGGAGCTTGCTAATAAGATAATCCAGAATATAGGGAAAAGGCCATATATAAGGAGGATTGCAAATATCACCATTACCTACGATACACCACCCGATAAAGTTCAAAGGGCCATCCAGATTATTAAAGAGATACTCAATAATCACGAAGGCATGGATGAAAGATATCCTCCAAGGGTGTTTTTTAATGAGTTCAATGCAGAGTCATTAAATATAATTGTAATTTACTGGTATCATCCTCCTAATTACTGGGATTTTATGGCCTTTTCAGAGAAGTTTAATATGGAGTTGCTGAGGCGCTTCAACGAAGAAGGTATAGAGTTCGCATTTCCAACCCAGACACTATATCTTGCAGGTGATCCTGCCAGGCCGATTAATGTGGGAATTGAAAAAATAACAGAAAAAGGGGGGAAGTAATGAAAAACATAATGATAGTTATATTGTCAGTAATTGCCTTTATTCTCACAGAAAATATGTCATCAGCAGGAAGGGCTGTATCGCTGGGTGTCCTTCAGGAAAGACTCCAGGGAATAAGTTCAGGTGAGAGTGTCAGGAACAGTTTAATATATAATATGTGTGGTATTACAAGAATTGATGGATATGTAATTGATAAGGCAAATAAAGATGTCATCATTTTTGGGGAAATTGAAGAAGGTTATCCCGCACTAAAGCTATCTGATATTGTGGTGGCACTCAGGAACATATGGATGGTTTATGCAGGAGATGCTAATTCATATCATCAACCTTATCTTTCAATAGAGCCTGAAGTGGAGAATATGAAGGCACTTTCAGATATAGGAAACAGGCTTGATAGTTCACGGAATATGGAAGAATTAAATAAGACCCGGATGGAGTGGAAACAGAGATGTGGCAATCCCCAGAATGTGGTAATTAAAGGTATCCCCAGGGATTCAAATTTTTCCAGCATCCTGTTCAGGGCCGATTATACCATGAAGAGGATTGCTATTGGTGATGAGAGTCCGGGAATTTCGGATTTTAAATCATATTCAGAGCTTGTGCTTGAGGGGAGGGTGGATGCAATTAAAAACCAATCAGTTCCTCAGGGTGAGGTTTCAATTGGTTCAAGGTTCTGGTTCTATCCTGGTGAAATCAGATTTGTCACAAACACAGACATAATAAAAATAGATGAGTGTGAAGTTCAACTTCTTACTGAAAAGGGATATCTCAAGAAGGAGGGTTTTATAACGAAGGCTGATGAATCTGATGATGCAAGCACAAAGTTTGCAAGTGCTTTTACAGATAGACTTCAGGACCTTGGACAGGAGAAAAAGGAATTTATAGAACTTGAGAATCTCTTTAATATATTTGCACTTTTTAAGGCAATAAATTTTAAGGGCGTGTTTCAGGAAGCAGGATTTAGCCCTGATTATCTGCTTCACCGGTTCAGGATGCCTTCACAGAGTGTCCCTGACAGTGTCAGGGGGATATCATCCATAGTGGAGGAGCTTGTAAATAAAAAAGGGAAAGATGTGGTTAAAACCTTCCGAGTTGTTATCCCATTTTGTGGAGGAGTTAATATGAATATTCAGGTATCAGAGGATAATTTTGTGCCCGATACAACAGGTGAACTCCTCAGGATAAAGGAGGCCATACTCCGAGCAAGACCATCCCCCCGTGCCCTTTACTGGGATTGGTAAATAATGGCAATTTATTTAAGTATTCCTCTTTTACTCTTTCAAGCC
>JALVMZ010000022.1 GCA_027032655.1 Desulfobacteraceae bacterium | reverse complement strand
AGATATCAAACCCTGCAGATATGAGTATCAATTGAGGCCTAAATTGAAGGACAATGGGCCGAAGTAGATTCTCCATAAACCATACATACTCTCCATCCCCATATCCTGAAGATAGGGGGAGATTTACTGTAAACCCTGCACCATCAGATATTCCAACCTCCATGAAAGATCCAGTGCCCGGATAGTATGGATATTGATGTGTGGAAAAATAGAGCACTGATGGGTCATCTTCAAACGCATGCTGTGTTCCATTTCCATGGTGCAAATCCCAATCAATAATCAGTATCCTTTCAATCCCTAAGGATTTCTGTGCATATCTGGCACCAATGGCAATATTATTGAATATACAGAATCCCATTGCCTTTGACCTCTCTGCATGGTGTCCAGGGGGACGCACTAATGCAAAGGCATTTTTAATATCACCTGAGCAGACCATCCTTATTGCCTCACAAACTCCACCCACTGCAAGGACAGCAGCATCATACGAGCTTTCATTTGTCTGGGTGTCAGGATCAAGATAGGTATAAGGCCTGCCCTTTGTGGATTCAATCCTGGTTACATAATCAGGAGAATGTATAAGGCACAGCTCTTCCTTTGTGGCATCCCTTACCGGTATGTTGAAAAACTTATCTTTCATATCAGAGCCATCCAGCATTGAGTATATTGCCTCAAGTCGTCTTGGACTCTCTGGATGGTGTGACCCCATTTCATGATCCATGAACCTTCTGTCTCTCACAATACCTGTTATAAACATAAATATCTCCTAAATATTTTTATATATAATATATCATACTTTGCTATCCACATAAAGATATTACTAATCCCCTATTTAATCTTGATAATAATACAACCACTGATTAAAGTAATATAAGTCCCTCAAAGGTAGAAAAGAAGATGCTATTTTTCATAGGTGGAATCCAGCCCAAGACAATAACCCTTGATGACACCCCGCGAATGTGTCCCCTCTGTGGCCTATATCGGGCCCACAAGAAGAGGATTGACCATTATTTGTCCATATTTTTTATACCTCTTTTCAGGGTTAAGAAGGGCGAGCCTCTGCTCATTTGTGAACATTGTGGAGTGGTCTCAGAAAGGTATTCGGATGGCACAAAATACCGTGAATCGCAAACAGTGGTAAATGCATGCCCTCGATGTGGCAAAGCCCTTGACAAGGACTTCCAATACTGCCCATACTGTGGTTCAAAAATATAAGCCAGCCGAAAGAGCTCTGTTTCATAACTCGAGATTATAGCAGATGAGATCGGATTAAAATATCTATACCATATCCAGGCAGGCATGGAGGTAATATTTTGGCCTCAAACCTTTTGCTCAAAATCTATATCATATTTTTCCTAACATTCACCAATATTTCTGTATTTTATCTATACCCTCTAATCTTAGACTCCTGGGGCAGCACTTCCGCCCAGATTGGACTCGTGATGGGACTATTCTCTGCCATTGCGGTGCTCTCAAGACCATTTATGGGAATTATCACATCAAAAAAGGGCGAATTCATAGTAATGTTATTGGGCACCCTCCTTATACTATTTTCCTCTTTAACTTATAGTATTATTGATAGGGTGGGCACTCTCCTATATATAAACAGGATGCTCCATGGACTTGGATTTTCAGGGATGATTGCTGGAGGATTCTCTTTTCTTGCAAAAGCATCTGTCACCACAAACAGAGGCATTGCCTTTAGCAGGGTTGGGGCATGTATAATGGGTGCAGTTGCATTTATCCCGCCAGTATGCGAATCCCTTATATTAAGATATGGTTTCAACAGCCTTTATGTATTTGCTTCATTAATTTCACTTGTTCTCATTGCTTGCGTTTTTTCTCTCAAAAAAGAATCAGACCTGGAGAAAGCGGAATTTTCGGTCAATGCAAGGGGATATATCTCCTTAATTAAGGATGAACGCCTCTCTCTTTTGCTCCTTTCAACTTTTGTCTTCTCACACATGCAGGCCACAGTAATCAACTTTATTGCAGTCTATGCGATGGAAAAAGGTGTAAAAGGTGGACCGTTCTTTTTCATTGCATTCTCAATAGCAGTAGTGATTTTACTTTTTTCAGGCAGACTACTTGACTATTTTGGAATCATGGGATTTCTAAAGATATTTTATTCCATATTCACCGCTGACATGTTTATTATTCCTTTTCTTATGGTATTTAAGTCTGGCATCATTCCTGCGGTTTTATTTGGAATAGCCCTTGGTTTTGTATTTCCTTCGCTGAATGCTATTGCGGCAGGATTTGGTCATCCTGCAGATAAACCAAAAGTAATGTCCCTTTTTACGGCAGTATATGATACTGGATTCATAAGTGGTGCCATGATTTCCGGATGGATCGGGAATCTTTTTAATATGGATATGATATTTTACTCATCTGCCATAATTGGATTGACAGGATTAATACCTATTTTACTAAATCGAATAAAAAGTCATTAACATGGGGAAAAATAACATGAATCCCGGAAAAACAAGAGAAATGAAAAAAGAGAAAGAAAATTTATTAGAGATGCTTCAAGAACTGGCTCAAAAATTATCAATAGAGGTGAGGCTTGAGCCCATCAAAATGGGATCTGGTTACAGTGAAGGTGGGCTTTGCAGGGTCAAAGGAAAATATGTATTGATAATAAATCCAAACGCATCAATAGAAGAAAAGATCAGATTGTTTACTGAGGCAGTCAAGAGATTTGATCTCAGTGGTGTTTATATCAAACCTGCCCTCCGAAGCTATCTTGAAAATAGATCATTTTCTCCTTGAGGACTTCCTCCTGGACTTTATTATACTGAACAACTCAAGATATTTTGAGACTGCATATTTCATCTCTTTTCTACCACATAGCTCTCTTATTCCCCTGATTTCATGGAAATAATCCTGTGCGTCGTAAAGCCTCTGCCTCATTCCATAGATATAATCAGATTTCAGATACTCCTGCTTTACCTCAAATCCCTTTGATTTCATCACTCTGGGACCTGCCACTGTAACATAGGCATCTGGCTCGGCGATTATTACATCCCCAAGGGATGCATAACTGGCAATGGTCCCTCCTGCGGATGGATTGGCAAGGATGGATATGTAGAAGAGACCATGCCGTTTCAATCGCAGCACAGATTCCACAGTCTTTGCCATCTGCATCAGAGATAGAATACCTTCATGGAGCCTCAGCCCCCCTGAACAGCACACACTCACTAGGGGTAGGTTTTCCTGGATCGCCCAATCAACAGCCCGTCTGAATTTCTCCCCGAATACAACACCCATTGATCCACTGCAAAAATAGAACTCCCCTATACACATTACAACCTGATAACCATTTATCCTGCCAAGCCCAACAACAAGGGACTCACTAAAAGGAGATCTACCCTTCTGTTTTTTCAGGTATTCCCTGTAATATGGGGATATTCTGTCTTCATCAAGTAGTTGATCAACCGTGAGTTCAGGATAAAGTTCATGAAAACTATCTTTATCGGCAAGACATTCTATCCATCCGGATGCACCCATAATGTATGATAACCCACACTTTGGGCATGTATTATAATTCCGAATAAAACTCTCAAATTTTATTGCTTCTCCACAGCCCGACTTTATCGAATCGGCTCCATTTGTATAACCCTTACACTCGATAAATTTATCTGATCCTTCTTTTGAGCCGAAATTCTGATACTGGTCGCTAACCTCTGTCAGACCTGAATAATTTATTATCCTGATATCAGGTGGCGGCCTTAAAAACGCCTTTCTGAGAGGCCGTTTAATATAAGAACTGAACTCATGGATTCTTCCTTTTTTCATCATAACTCCATAGTTTTTCACCCTCTTTTCCCTGTTTTTGATAAGCTTTTTAATCCTTGACCTTGAAAGATCTCTTATTGCCTTTAGAAGGAACTGTCGGACATTTTCCACCCACAATGATATATCCCCCACATCAATGGGTGAACGAACAATCCTATCCACAATACGAAGACGCTTTAACTCCTTGGGGTGAGCTCCCATAACCATGAGAGCATCATCTATTCTGGAACTATCTTTAAATGCCATTTGAGCCAAGTCTTCCGGAGATATGGGCATATAGAAGGCATCCTCCATTATACCCCTGATGTCTGCAACCTGAAGGGCCAGTGCACTTCCAGAGGTTCCTTCTCCTGTTATAAGGGAGATGGTCCTGATGGGTATGCTCAGGAACTCCTCAATGAGTCTGGACAGGAAAAAGGCCTGAAGATTCCTTGCTGACTCTATGGATATATCCGGACCATATGTATCAATCATACAGAACAGAAATGCCTTATCCGTATCAGATGCCTTTGCCTTATCCATAAAATCGAGTATGAGGGAATGTTCATCAGCACTAATCAACCCCTTTCTATTGGTTGCTCCTGAATTTTTATAAAGATCGCCTGATTTATCAAAACCTATTATAAATAGCCTCCTCTTTAAAAAACTGGAATTCCCTATGATAAGGGAATCAGAATTCTCTTTAAACGGCTGGAAATCAGGAAAAAGTCTGCCTATTAATCTGGATACTGATGGACGCTCAGGATTTCTTGTCCTGTTATAGAATATCTCTTTTAACATTTCAGTTCTCAACTTCTCAATCCTCTTCATTGACTATATCATTGGGAGATTTCGCTTTTTTGCTATCTGAAGAGGGCTTTGGTATCTTTTTAAATATCCAGACAGGGGCAAGTAAGAGTTTTTTTATCATCCTTATTGTCCCTTTTCCTAAATTCTTGAAAGGCACATATTTCACTTCTGGCTCAGTAATGCTCCCATGAATCTGGAAATAGTATGTTATGAATGCCTTGTTCTTACCAGTTAATATATGTCCTAAAAGGGGAATATGGCTTACAATGGAATCCACTGTTTTAAAAGGTGCTATACCAATACTCCCATCAAGCTGGTTACTTGTTAAATCTATGCTGCCTGCACCCGCACCATTAAATATGGGACTCTTTAAAAGAAAGTTATCTGTAGAAAATACTCCTTTATCAATTATTCCGGAACAGCCCATGCTTTTAAAATAGAATCCCTTCTTTTCCATATCCGCAGGGACCCTTTCAAATACCTTATTGATGCTAAGGATCTCGAGTATCTTTATAAACATATTACTCTTCTTTATCCTGCCATCTTTTATCAGAATATTGGCACTACCCGTGAGGTTTGATAGCATCCCCTGCCAGTCTTCTCCTTTTGAATAAAAATATGCCTCAAAATCCAACTTTCCGAAAAGAGGCGCCTCCTTTTTCCCAAACGCCCTGAAAATCTCTTCAGCAGGCTGATCCACCATCTTAATATATGTATGAAAAATAGTTTCCGGGATGGGTTTTTCTTTGAAATTACCGCTCAATCGCATCTCAGCATGGGAACTTCGAAACTCACAATGTGTAAGGTAGATTCTGCCATTTTTTAATACCAGATCAGCCTTCAGGGGGGCAAAAGAAAAACCTCTTATCTTTCCCTTTTTAATAGATATCTTTGCATGTATCTCTATTGCCTTATGTTTCAGAAATTCCAGTGCTCCCCCACTAAATCCGCTCCCACTTCCATTTTCCTTTATTATGAATTGATTGGATATTAATTCAAAATTTCCCCTTGGCCTGGCCCAGTTGCGAAGCACTCCTTTGACCCTTATATCACTGCCATTAAATAATAGATTCAATGAATGAATAATTAATTTTCTTCCTGAAAACTCAACCATAAAACCAGGACTCGACCATAGACTCCCTGCATTTTTAAATGAAATGGAGAGTCTTCTGCCCCTTAAAGGACCGTTTATCAGGAGATTATCCTTGCTCCTGAAAATTAGCTTTATATCTGTTTTCAGGATGCCTTTTAAAACCAGATCCCTTTTATTATACAGGACTCTCAAGCCATCTATATTGAAACCAGGACTTTTAAATCCCATTGAGATTTCTGATGAATCTACCTCAATGGGAATCCTGCCTGATATGGCGAGCTCTGAGTGATTAATCTTATAAATCAATCTATCTATTTTGAGTTCTTTTTTATTTTTATAAGCAAGATTAAACTCAAGTTGAGATTTATCCCATGGAAAATAAAGAGTAACCCCTTTATACAGGATCGCATATGGAGATGGATTGAATGAGCCAGAAATTAGCCATGAATCTGATTGTTTTATTAACTCTGCATTAACATCCCACTGGAGTGTAGATATAATCTTAAGGTCCTCACTGGTGGTAAATAACGAAAATAAATGAGATGGTATAATCTTACCTGATACCTTGAGGAGGCCAATAGTATAAAAGCTACCTGATTCAATAAATCTTCCGCTTATTCTCATATCATTTTTATCAATACTAATATCTCCCTCAAAGCGTCTCTCTTTCTTATGCTCATCAATGGTTACCATGCCCTGTTTTATAATCAATTTATTCTTTATCGATCTTAATGAAACGAGGGCATTATCAATCTGTAAGTTAATCTTTTTGAACCTGAATCCCTTCTTTCCCTTTCTGTAAGAGAACTCCACCTCTGTCTTTGTATTTCCCGTTACTCCACTCAATACTGATAGTGGATCAGTAATTGTCCTTGGTATCCATGAGACCCCTTTCAGTGAAAACAGTTCTCCCAGGTGAAAATCCCCTTCTATGCCTCCCTCATAGATACGATTATCCGTAAACACTGAGGTAATCTTTAGCCTTCCATCCCTGATGAAAGAATCCCCAAATGTGGACGAAATACCTTTTATCACTAAGTCTCCGTCGGAAATGGAAAACTTCCCGGATATCCCTTCAAATGGTATGCGCTGGTCCTGGCTTTGAAAGACCATATCCCTGAAAGATATACTGATGTTTAATACATCTCTATTCTGAGGTCTATCCAATCTCTTTATCTTACTTAATCTTCCACTAAGGGAAAAATTATCAACCTTCACATATCCATCTCTAAGTAAAGGGAATAGTCCACTTTCAAGCCAGGAGGATACAATGGGCCCGGGGAAAAGATTCTTGAAGGTATGAATATCCATCCATGGGGTATTTAACATAATATTGATTTCAGGGTTATTGAGATCCCGGATATCAAACAATCCTTTTCCAGAGAGCCTTGTATCTGGTAGCCCTATTGTAAAAGAGGGAAATGTGAATTCATGTTCTGTTATCCGTGATAAAAAGGATAGCTTCATAGAGGGGAAAACCCTTTCAGATTCATTCCTATTCTTCTTGAAAGAGAAATCTATATCTTTAAGATCAAGCTCTCCCTTCAACTTTATAAATAACTCCTTTCCAGGACGGGAGGCAATATCCACAACCCCTCTTGAGATGCTCCCCCTCTTTATTTTTATAAAACCCGCCTCTGGAATCACTGTTAAGGGAATCCTCATAAATTTAATTGAACCTGTAACCAGAGGATAGGGTGTCTCCCCTTTAATTTGAGAAATCTTACCTTTTATAGAGAAACTCAGAGGCCCATAAGGACCAGAAAAAGTGCCACTTCCAATTATCCTTTTGATATCTGCTCCCTGGCTTCGGAGATTCATATATATATCCTGTCCATACCATCTGGATCGATTGGAAAGCCATCTTCCATTGTCTATGGATATAAATCTGACCTTTATACCAAATATTGAGCCCAGCAATCCCAAAGTGCGTTTAACTGACTTTCGAATATCAATTGAAGGCTGTGCAGCACCCCCTTTAACCACAAGCAAAGGTCTATCAAGATACAGTGCAACGGGGACAATATCCCTCTTCAGTAGC
>JALVMZ010000021.1 GCA_027032655.1 Desulfobacteraceae bacterium | reverse complement strand
ATGGGACTTCATGGCAGGTGGATACTTCACTCTCATCGGGTCGGGATTATTACTGGCGTGTAAAGGCAAAGGACGAGCACGGTCTTGAAGGTGAATGGTCACAGGTTGCAAGATTTACTGTATCAGGGGGTGGTCTTGATCCTCCTGTGCTTAACAGCCCACCTGACGGAGGGAGGGCATTCACCCGTTATCCTGTGCTCTCGGTTGTTAATTCAAAAGGGGCATCCACATACCTGTTCGAGCTTTACTCGGATAAGGCCCTTAATAACCTCATTGAATCAGGGCAGGTGAGGGGAGGCCCTTTTCTTACTTTCTGGATTCCACGAACAGGGCTTGAAGATGGGAAGACCTATTACTGGCGATGCAGGGCACTGAGTGGAAAGAACACAAGTCCCTGGATGGATACCGCATCATTTGCTGTTGATACAGAACTGAGCAACCTGGATGTGTTGGTAATTGTTAAGGAGTTCGTATCGCACATTATTCATGATAAGAAGATATTAAAGGTGATCAGGAAAGACTGTCCCATACATGGAACAGTTCTTGAGATATATCCAGATTCATTAGAGGAAGACCTTGAAATTTCTATAGGATATCTGCTTCACCCGCCGGGACTCCCCTCCGGTATCAGATGTATTGGTCCATACATCAATCTCGGCCCTGATGGTGCCAGATTTAATAAACCCATTAAAGTCATAATTCCCATATCAAGGGAGTATATGAGTATGTTCTCTAACAATAACGGCTCTCCGGTCATTCTTACCCTGAACAGGATCAAGAAGAGATGGGATAAAATAAGAAATGTTCAGATAGATGAGCAGACATCCACCATGATGTTTGAGGCAGAGCATTTTTCGGTTTATGTGCCTGGCTTTGAACAGAATGTTCAAAATAGCGGGAGCGATTTATCAGGGGGACAGTCTGAAGAAACTGGAGGGGGCGTTATTTCAGGTGGAGCGGGGGATAGCGGAATCGGGCCGTGTCTTATAAGTCGGGTTGCTGAATCCGGGGATGAGACAGTGGTTTTGATACTCATATTCCTGTCAACTGCTTATATAGTGCTCATCACTTTAAGAAGATACAGGGAAGATCGCAGGAAGGGGAGATGAGCTTAAAGAGGATCCTAACACTATTACCTGGATTAATCATGATTATTGTTTCAGTCATTGATGCCAGTGGAGCTGTTCATAATATAGATGATATTTATATTTCGTGTGAAAACCTGTATAAAGAGCAACTTTCATCAAACAGATACCTGCTTATTGATATAAGAGCCCCACAGGAATTTCAGAGGTTCCATATCCCCGGCTCAATCAATATATCCATTTTATCAATACCACATAAGGCCTTCCTGAAGGGAAGGGATATAGTCATCATTGGGAGGGGGTATGAATGTGGGACTCTGTTTTTAATGAAAAGAAGAATCAAACGCAAAGGCATATCAGCAAAGCTCCTCTATGGAGGAATCTCCATGTGGGAGAGGCTGAACCTTCCATTGACCGGGCATATCAATGATTCCTTTTATCTCAGAGTAATAACACCCCTTGTTTTCAAGAAGGAATCAATCTGTAACCGCTGGGTGGTGATTGATCTATCCGGATCAATAAGAGAGGAATTTTTAATACCGGATAAAGGGCCTGTTCTCAGTTTTGATTCATCAAATACCAAAGACCTGTTTAATAAATTACTGAAAAAGATGGACAGGTTAAAAGATACGAAGTTCTTATTCATACTCTTTGTGGACAGAAATGGAGATACTTATAATGAAATCGATATGGAACTTCTAACTAAAAGTTTTCCATACAATTATTTTTTTTTAGATGGTGGTGTTTATTCACTGAAACGGTTTCATAATCTTCTTAAAAGAGCAGGAATGAAAGGCAAATATCAGAAGAGGATATGTCATACATGTCCTGATGGGAAGTGAGTAGGAGGTTATAATGAGATTTTTAAATAAAAGTGTTCTAATAATACCCTTAATGATAATTCTCTTTTCAATCCTTTTGTATATCAATCATCGTGTGGTTGGGAGTCTCATTGATCCTCCAGGGTTATATAAAAATGCGCTTCATATAGAATACTCATTTCTAATAAAAAACATGAAGAACAGGGCCTCAAGGCCATCTATTTTCCGGGTAATGGCTCCTGTTAAAAGGACAGCGTATCAGTATCTCAGCAGATTATCTGCAGGCGAGTTATACAGGTTGGAGGAAGCCCCGGATGGTAATCAGAGAATGATTTTTTCGATAGGTTCAATCCCCCCTTATGGGAAGAGGCTCATAAGGATAAGTGCTGATCTTCTTGTATCCGGTAAGCCCATTTATTTCCCGAAAAATGGAATTGAAAACAGAGAGGACGGGATACTTTATGCTGATACGCATAGCCCTGAGCTTATGAGGGTTGCCCTGTCCATACCACCGGGTAACAGAATCAGCACAGTTAACAGTATCAGGGAATGGATAGATAGAAACATCAAAAAGACTTCTTATAAAAGAAGGCCTTCAGGGATTCAAAAGA
>JALVMZ010000020.1 GCA_027032655.1 Desulfobacteraceae bacterium | reverse complement strand
CATTATTTATGACTATCAGTCATATTTTTTATTTTAGTCAGTTTATTCTATCTTTGTAAAAAACTTCCAAATGGGTATTTCCGAAAGAAAGCAGAGGGAAAAAGAGCAACGCCGGAAACTGATATTGTCGGCAGCCGAGAAGGTGTTTTTCAGTAAAAAAGGGGAAAATGCCACCATGGACGATGTGGCTGCAAAAGCAGAACTGAGCAAGGGAACCATCTATCTGTATTTCAAAAACAAAGAGGATATCCTGTATGCACTGGCTGCCAAAGGGGTGGAACAGCTTGCAAAGAAACTTGACAGCTCATACAATAAGAGTGACAGTGGCAAAGAACAACTCTCGAAGATTGCCGACGCCTTTATTGAATTTGCAGAAAAACACCCCCATTACTTTTCCATGATACTTAAGTTCGAAAACAAATCGATAAAGTACAAGCACGAGATACAGGAGAAACTATTGATAGAGCCGGCCCTTGACATCCTTTACAAAACCTTGAAAAAAGGACAACAGGACAAGACCATCCGCGATGACATCGAACTGCACGATATGGTTGCCATAATCTGGTCGCAAATGCTCGGTGTACTGCAGACACTGACAACAAAGAAAAAGGTTCTTCATCAGTACAAATCAAATCCGGACAATCTGATAAAGGGACATTACAAGATCATTATCAAAGGAATATCAAAGTAATCTAACAAAAAAAAAGGTTGTCACGAAGAACAACCTTTTTTTATTTAAACCTTTACTCTAACTATTTCTTCTTCAATGTCAGAGCAACTTCTTTCACTATTTCATCACTTACATACACTACCTGTGGAGTATTTCCGGTATCCCATGTTTCACCGTCTATCTCGGTTGTAGCACCAATGTAATAATTTCCGGCAGGAAGATCCTCAAACCAGAATTCTCCTTCATTATCTGTTGTTGTCGTTGCATAAATGTCCGTTTCGATGGTATACAGCTTTACTGTTATGCCGGATACGACATCCCCGGCTTCAGCAACACCGTGTATCTTACCATCATTCTTTTTACAGGCTGCAAATGCAATCAGCAACACCGCTAAATATAATATTCTTTTCATAGTATTATTTTTTCTGTTTATACAATTACTCTAATACATTTTTCCACTTCTCAGTTCTTCCTGTTAACCATACAGGGATAGCAGGATCATCATGAGCACTGATGACAGACCATGCATCAGGATCAGTCGACTGAATGTAGGGAGGATATGTCATTCTCTCTTTCCATGTAAAGATTTCCAACGGTGTAGAAGGACATGTTCCAAGGTACTTAATCAACCTGCGAGCTTGAGTAAAAGGAACTTCAAAGTTCATCAAATTGTAATGCATGTGTAACTGATCATAAATTGCCTGAACTTTCTCTTTTGGAGACATAGCATCAAACAATCCGGCAGCATACTCTGCATAAGCACTTGCATCATATTCCTCTGACGGCCTATCACGCTCTATCCTTGCATCATCCATATTACTTGGAAATCCCGGCACAGTATGTTTTGTGTATTGATTATTGAAATTCAGGTCATACCAATACTTACATGAGATCTCGATAGCTCTCTTATAATGTTCACGGGCAGTCCCGCCAACAGTACCAAATCCTCTCACAGCAGCTTCAGCAAGCATTAATTGCGTTTCTACTGCATGAAGTGTAGGATATCTGAGAGTATAGTTAAATTGCGGACGGACATTGTATTCTGACATCATATTTCTGTCTGTTCCAACAATCCAGCCAATATCATTATACTGACCTAATCTTGTGCGAACAGCATTAAGAAGGAAAGCATCACGTTTCGACATATCATTGGTAGCTTCTTCATTCAAAGTAATAGTCCATTCATCATTTGGACCATACGTGAATGTAGTAACTGAAGGATCGGTCATAATAGGATCATTTATGTAATATGCACGACATATTTTACTGTAATAGCTGTTCGGATCTGTCCAGTCATCCCACATATTGCTTGAACCTACATACCTTCCCAGAATATCTTTAGAAAACATATAAACAAGCCTTGGATCAACAGTTCCGTTTGCAAGGCCTTCAGCTGAATTGTCACCTGCAAAGTAGTGCAATTCTTGTCCATAAAGAACCTTAACAGAATCAACAGGCTCACAGTGCATCACATCATTAATAAACTTCTTAGGAGCACGACAATCATCTGAACGTTCACGGAATGAACGGGTAATACCCAATTCAACCTGAATTCTATACGGCTCAATGATCTGTATGTCAGCAATACCGGCATCATCATTCCACTCTTCAAATAGCGGTTTACCACTAAGTCCGGCAAGAACACTACTTGTCAGGTCAGGCATAACTTCACTAACATTCAAAGCATAACGAACAAGCAATGAGTTAACATACTTACGCCACATCATGATATCTCCGTTAAACAGAACATCCTGATTCTTAAAAGCAGTCTCCTCCTGAGTAGTTAGCTCAACAGTTTCAAGATAATCGGCAACCTCCTGTGCTTCTTTTATGATTTTAGGATAGATCTCTTGCTGTCCAATCCACAGGGCCTTATCTCCTTCAAGTGCACCGGCTGATCCGGTTTCAATGTAAGGCACAACATCATACAGGTCACAAGCACGCTGGTATCCGTAACCTTTCAAAACATGCAAAAGCCTCATGAACAGCACATCAAGTTTTGAACGGTCATCCTCTGAAATAAGATTATACTCCCGCTGTGCCCAAAGCACCTGCTTTATCCATCCACTGTTAATTTGATTGAACACTGTACGGTTAAAACCTCCTGTACCCCAGTCATGCTCTACATCTTTAAGAGTGTATGATACTCCGTAAGATGGTGTTGTATAATACAGTTCGATACCTGTACCCATAACCCTGTCACCACTCCTTATCTGATGGTAAACAGAACCATAATCACCACGAAGGAAGAAACCACGAGTCAATTGCGAAGTAAAGAAACCTGCAATAACACTAACTCCTCCTGTTTTATCAGCTTGCTCTTTTGAAAATCCGTCAGGATTTTGATATAATTCCTCCAGCTTATCCTGACAAGACATTGCTGAAACCAGGACCAGGAGTATAAGAATTGTTTTTATAAATAAATGTTTCATATTATCTGCATTTTAAAATTAAAAGTTCACTTTCAATGATACACCTACTGAACGCTGTGCCGGCAAAGCTGTTGTCCCGTATGAACTGCTTCCCCAACCGGTTCCGTTAACTGCTTCAGGAATACTGTTTGGTGCAGCTTTGTACAAATAAGCAACATTATTTACAAACACAGACAATGTAAGGTCTGTTAGTTTTATCTTGTTGATCATTGAATGTGGGAAAGAGTAATCCAAAGCCATGTTACGCAAAGCTACATAATCGCTCTTGAACAATCTGTCCTCGGGGAAGAATCCGTTAGAGAAATACGATGCATAGTAATAATCCTCGGCTGAAACAACCTGGTCATTTGGTGTTCCGTCAGGATAGACACCGTCAAGAATAACACCATCATAATATGTATCACCACCTGCCGGGGCTTCTCCTGCAACTTTTTGACCTGCATCCATGTGATATGCAAGTCCACCATGCTCCTTATCCCTGTATTTCAAAGTGTTGTTAAGAACTCCTGCTGCCATCATATATGTTTCTGTTTCAGATATAAAGAAGGCACCAAAAGAATAATCGATATTGAAGATAAACCTCAAGTTTTTATAACCAAACGAACTGAAAATACCTCCGGTCACATCAGGAAGAATTTTTCCAACCATCTTGGTACTCTTTGATGAGTAGTTATACATGGTTCCGTCTCCTTTAACAATTCGTTTTCCGTTGTTCGGGTCATTATCATCAGAAGGATTAATATAGTCCTGCCATCCTTTTTGCTGATAGATCAAACCATATTCTCCACCAACTTCAGCAACGGCATTAAGACCGTTTGTTCCCCATAATGAGAGAGACTTTAGTTCTCCGTCAAGTTTTTCAACCCTGGTTTTCCCCTGAGAGAACATAAAATTAAGGTCCCAGTGGAAATTATTATTAAGTATTGGTTTTGTTTTCAGTGCCAGTTCCCAACCATAACTTGCCACATCACCTGCATTCATTCTTATGCTGTTTACTCCCATTCCCGGAGGTGCAGCTACTTTCATGATCTGATTGTAAGTATGTGCAGTGTAGTATGAAAAGTCAAAACCTATTCTTGATCCATTAAAGAAATATGCCTCAGCACCTACTTCATACTCACGCTTTCTTTCCGGCTCAAGATTCGGCACGCCGTTTTCATCCATAGGAGGAAGGTCGGATGGCGGAATCAGAATATATCCTGATCCTGACTGAGATACACCATAATTCACGTTACTGAAGTAACGGGGTCCCGGACGTCCCACATCGGCACCTGAAACTCTCAGTTTGGCAAATTGTACCCATATAGGAAGTGATAATGTTTCATTTAACAACCATGTTGCACTAACTCCAGGATAGAAATAACTGTTATGATCCGGAGGCAGAATCGAGGACCAGTCCTGACGTCCCTGTAGTTCAACATATACCATATCTTTCCATGAAAGCTGGAATGAACCCAGTAAACTGTACAACATATCTTCCCCATTCCCTTTCTGATAAACAGGTTGTTGACCTGAAGGAAGATTGTTAAATGAGAACCAGTTTGGGATAACCATACCACCTTTCACACTGGCACCTTTGTTCTCATAATAATTATGCCTCATAACACCTCCTACAAAACCTGAGAAGTTAAAGTCAGAAACATCGAAGTTGAAATTGAACATTCCCTGTCCGTATGACTTCCTGTTAATTTTCGTATTATCCATGTACATAGAACCACTGTTCGGACCAATAAGTGAAGGATCCTGAAGCTTACCTTTGTACTGGTCTCTTGCAACTGTTGCATCAACACCACCAAGCATATTGATACTTAATGCTTTATTTAGTTTAATATTTAAAGTAAGAGACTGAATATTATGATTACGATTGTAGATCGCTTCATTTTGTGTCTGATCCCACAAGAATCCTACAATACTCATCCTACCGTTTGAAACAAGGCGCCGGTTCTCTGGACTGGCAAAATAATTATAACCATCCTCAGTTACCATATACTCTCTTAGCAGATCAACGTCGATATCCGCACTGTATGCTCCAAGACTGGCACGTGCACCCTGTGCATCCATAGAATTGGCATTGATAGCATTCAGGTTTGTGGTGAAGTAGTAGTTACCTGAATAACTAAGTGAGATATGCTCGTTCAGATCATATTTAGCACTTAAACTGAATGAGTTCTTATCAAACTTACCACCGGGAGTTATTGGGGTAAACTGCATATTTGTATATGAGAACCTTATAGACCCCTTATCATTTCCATTACTAACAGCAACATTTGTGGTTGTCTGGTGTCCCTGACGGTACAGTTTATCATATACACTTTCGTCTCTTGCAACCCAGGGTCTTTTACTACCATCCCACCAGTTAAGCATAACATTGGGATCGAATTTAGGCCCAAATGCAGAACCACTATAATCAAGAGTTCTCTCATTATTCTCATCAAGATAAAACCCCTGAGCATCTGTCTCAACAGTACTTGGACTACGACCTGTACCATACTGGTCTTGAAGTTCCGGTAAGAATGCCATTTTGTCCCATGAAGTAGTAACTGAAGCAGAAACACCTAAGTCCTTACTTTTCTTTCCACTCTTTGTTGTAATAAGAATTACACCATTGGCACCTTCACTACCATAAAGAACCGATGCTTTTGCTCCTTTCAGTATTTCGAAAGATGCAATATCATCAGGGTTGATATCGTTAATACCTGTACCATTGTCACGACTTGTTGCACCATAACCAATACTTGTATTCTCATCGTGAATAGGAATACCATCAACAACGATAAGAGGCCTGGTGGTTGAGTGCGAGTCAAAAGATACAGCATTACGGATATTGATCTTCATACCTCCTGTAGGTCCCGAAGCAGTAGAAGATACGTTAACACCTGCTGCACTACCATACAATGACTGAATTGCATTCAACGGAGTACCACTGGCAAGTATCCTTTCATTATCCACTTTAGCAACTGCATAACCCAGCGTCTTGGCTTCTTTTGGAATACTAAGGGCCGTTACCACAACCTCATTAAGGCCGGTTATTGTTTCAACTAATGTAACGTTAATCACACTGCGGCCAGCAACATGAAGCTCCTGATTTTCAAATCCGATAAAAGAATAAACCAGTGTAGCATCTTTATTGGCAACTGTAATAGAATAAGTACCATCAGCTGAAGTTATGACACCATGCTGTGGATTACTCTTCTCGTACACGTTAACACCAGCCAACGGTTCACCTTTATCGTCTGTAACCTTTCCAGTAACAGTAAACGTTTGCTGTTGTGCAGTAAGTGGAGATTCTTTCACAGAAATAATAATGTGATTCTCTATCATTGAATAGTTAACTGAGTTATCACTAAAAAGCCTGTCCAGTATCTGCTCCAATGTCTGGTCATGCGCTACAATAGTAACAGCCTTGTTAATATCAAGATTTGAATCACTGTAGAGAAACGTAACATCTGTTTGTTTCTCCAGTTCTTCCAGAACCTGTTTCAGGGAAACATTTTTAAGGTCCAGATTCAACTTTTTTGTTTGTGAATAAACACCTGCAGAAAGATGCAGGGTTCCAATCAAAACAAACATGAATACTAATTTCATAATCCTTAAAATTTTGCAGGATGGGAAACATTTCCCCCTGCTGCTTAAAAACTTTTCATTTTTTTCCATAGTTTTGTATTGAATGTTAATAAAATACCAATCGGACAATTGGTGTTAATTCTTAAAGCAGGGATATATTGGCGCATATTCCTGTTTTTTTTAATAGAACAAAGGTTTTATCTCATAGGCACTTTAATTTATTTAATCTAAAAATTTAAGCTCAACTTTTTCTCCGTTCACGGAATATTTTATCGGGGTTACATATTTTATCAACTGAAGAGTTTCTTTCAGGCTTTCTGTTTTAATAGTCATTGTAAATCTCTTATCTGCCACATTATCCATATTTTTCACATCAATACTTACACCATACCAGTGTTCCAGCATCGGAACCATTTCCTTCACAGGCGTATTATTAAAACGAAGTATGTTATTTTTCCAGCAAATGACATCTTTTGCTATTGCCGTTTCTATTCTTACGTCACCGGTATTCCCTGCTACTGCCATCTGACCGGGCATAAGTTCATACAATCTGCCGTCAGTGAACGAAATAACTACTTTCCCTTCCTGCAGGGCAGTTTCAGTGATCAAATCTGCAGCATATGACCTGACATTAAATTTAGTACCAAGTACTTTTACGTCATAATCTTTAGTGGAAACAATAAAAGGATGTTCAGCATCTTTTGTAACCTCAAAATATCCCTCTCCTTCCAGCCGGACATGCCTTGGGCCTTCTTTATTAAAGTTTGAATAGGATAACTGCGTGCTGGCATTCAGCCATACAACAGTACTGTCGGGCAATATCACTTTACTTTTCTGCCCCTTGGGTGTGACAACAACCAATTTTTCATTTTTACGTCGTTTCTCAAGTGTTCTTGCATCATAGTAGAAATACAGCCCAAGAGCAAGCACTGGCAATAACAATATTGCAGCAGCTTTAGTCAATATGCCTAACCAGTTTGTTTTCTTTCCCCGCTCACGTTCTATTCGCTTCAAAAACCTTTCCCACTCTTTGTTTGTACCTGCAATACTGTTCAAC
>JALVMZ010000019.1 GCA_027032655.1 Desulfobacteraceae bacterium | reverse complement strand
GCAATCCTTCTGGGATGGGTTCCATCAGATGGTCGTATAATCTCACCTGATGTGGGCCCCCCTGCATTCATGAGTCTTTCAAATTCCATGTTTGTGATTACATTTTCATAAACATTATACCCCAGGAGACCCTCAGGAACCCTGCTGGGACTTAGTCCTGATGCAACTATTATGCTTTTGGCCTTGATACTGACATTCTTATTTGCCTGCCAGAGCCGTATGGCATCCTTCCCTTCATTCAGACATGCCTTGACACACAGGGCAATGGGGCATTCCCTGCACTGGGAACAATCAACCACACACTCCCCAACACATGTCCCCTGGGACCTCATCTTTCCATATCTACAATCAGGGTCAATTACCACTGTGTTGGGAACTGCCTGTGGAAATGGCATGTAAATCAGTTTCCTCTTTCCACCAATCTTTCCATCCATCTCATGGGGAATGCTCACAGGACATACATCGATGCATTTTCCACATCCCGTGCACTTCTCTTCATCAATGAATTTGGCCTTCTTGACAAGTCGAACATCAAATACCCCATTTGACCTTCTTGCCCTTCTGACCTCAGTATTGGTGAGTATCTCAATGTTTGGGTGATTGTCCACTTCATACATCCTGGGGGCTTCTATACAGATTGAGCAGTCATTGGTGGGGAATGTCTTATCAAGTCTTGCCATGATTCCACCTATGCTGGGTGAGCTATCAATCAGATACACCTTTATGCCATAGTCAGCAACATTGAGTGCCGCACTTATTCCAGCAATTCCGCCACCTATTATGAGGACTGCATCATTCATTGATCACTCCATTGAGAGCTTTGCAAAAATAATTTATATTCCGTTTGTCATCCTGAGGGTGTCTGGTATAATTCTCTCTGTCATCCTGAGGGTGTCTGAAAGACACCCGAAGGATCTATGAGATGCTT
Source organism: Desulfobacteraceae bacterium (assembly GCA_027032655.1). Taxonomy (GTDB): domain Bacteria; phylum Desulfobacterota; class DSM-4660; order Desulfatiglandales; family JALVMZ01; genus JALVMZ01. The sequence goes on along the minus strand of JALVMZ010000019.1, from coordinate 1,600 downwards.
CGGGGCTTCGCCCCTCAGCATGACAGATAAGGCAATTCCAGATATAAGATATACTTTGAAAAAAGATATAATTTAATTGAGTTTTGCAAAGCTCTCCCATTTACTTTCATATCTCTGTTATAATAACCGCTTTTGATTTGCAGACCGCTTCACATGTCCTGCAGCCAAGGCAGTTCTGAGGTCTTGCAGGATATGCCTTGTTGGTAAAATCAAACACATCAACCGGGCAGAACCTGATACACTCTTCACATCCATCACAGCGCTCATGGTCCACATATACCAGATAAATTTCAAATACCTTTCTCTTCCCCATGCCTTCGGTTTAAGTTCTCCCCTATCTATTTATCGTCCTTAAGTTCCTCCCATTTGTAATCAATAATCTCGGTAAGAACTCCATTCAATTTTTTCGGGTGAATAAATGCAAATTCACAATCCCTGAATGGTCTTGCAATGTTTCCTTCTTTATCCGGAATAAAGGGATATCCTTTCTCTTTGAGTTCCTCTACTGCATCACGGGTGTTGTCCACATTGAAACTGATCAGCATCACCCCTTCACCCCTTTTCTCTATGAACTTTGCCACATCTCCATCTGGTGTGGTGGATTCCATTAATTCAAATCCCACTTCTCCAATCCAGTATCTTGCCACATTTATCTTTTCCCTCTCATCCACATACTCATCATCAGGAGCGCTTTTCCCCAGCAGTGGTTCCCATATCTTTTTAGCCTCTTGCAGATTTCTAACAGCTATACAGATATGATCAATCTTATTTACCTTCATTTTGGACTCCTAATTCTTTTAAAAGGTTACTTTTTCAAGAGGAACCTCAATGGCTTCATCAGGACATACACATCCACATTCATTACAATCTTCACATATGAATTCAGTTACAACAATCCTTCCATCCTGGACACGAATTGCTGAGTCAGGACATGCCTCTACACAAAGTGGCTGGGAATACCCCCCACACATGGTGCATTTTTCAAGATCTACCTGTGCTGCCATAATTATCACTCCTTGTTTTTATTCTGTTTTATATAATCTAAAAAGATACATTCCTTCTCCCCTTGGAATGGCCTTAAGCATCTCTATATCAAGACCGATATTGAAAAATACGCTCACATCCTCAAGCGCTGATTTAAATATCCTCTCCCTTGTTCGTGCCACTTCTTCCATGGGGACATCGTATTCCTTTGCCACACTTGGCCAGGGATCCCTTGTGCACTTGATTATGATTTCGCCATCCTTTTCTCCCTTCTCCACCTGAACCAGTGCCCCTTCCACTGCCCAAAGATTTGCAAGGGCCCTTCCAAGATTCATAAGGAACACCTCTTCACCCTTAAGCCAGTTGAGTCGGGGAAGGAGGCTCTTGCCTATCTCCTTTCCAATGAAATCAGCCGCTTTCATGGCTATTTCCATTGAATCCGCATCCGGTCCCGCAATATCAAGTGCCACCTCCCTCCACCTGTAAAAGGTCTTGCATATTTCGTCCTGAGCAGCGTGGAGATTCCTCCACAGTGTGGTTATCTCTTTTTCTGCATTAACTGGCATGTTTCACCTCCTTGTTAAATCCTAAGACCAACACGGTATCCATCATGGAC
>JALVMZ010000018.1 GCA_027032655.1 Desulfobacteraceae bacterium | reverse complement strand
AAGAGATTCTGGGTCTCAAAATCCAGGACATTGAGAATGTGGCGGATCAGAAGGTGAATGTGGCATTTATACCCATTACAGATAGCGAAGTGGAACTCCTTGAATCCACCCATGAGGACGGTCCTGTGGCAAAGTATATAAACAGCCGGGGAGAGGGTATTCAGCATCTGGCCTTCAGGGTTGAGAACCTTGAACAGGCCCTTGAAGAACTGAAGGCAAAGGGCGTGCGTTTGATTGATGAAAAGCCCAGATACGGTGCTGGGGGTGCAAAGATTGCTTTCATACATCCCAAGGAGACAAATGGTGTCCTGGTGGAACTCTGTGAAAGGGACTAAGGGGGAATATTAAGATATGAATCCATTGCCTCCTATGAGAAGAGACCTGGAGTTCTTCCCTATACAGCAAGGAGACCAGAGATTCATTCTGATAAGGGATCATCTGGGGCTGGTGGGGGAGGGGAAGGCCATTTCCATTCCTCTATTTCAACTCATGACAATGCTGGATGGAAGAGCGGATATAAGGGATATTCAGATGCAGTTTATGAGGCAGAAAGGGGGCGTGCTTGTTGATGGTGATCAGATTAAAAGGATAATCAATGATCTTGATCAGTCATATTTACTTGAATCAGAGAGATTTAAAAATACCAAAAAGAGAATTGTTGAGGATTTTATATCCAGGAAGGTCAGGTCTTCCTCTCATAGCGGGGTATCTTACCCGGCTCACAGGGAGCAGTTGAAACAGAGGTTGGATGAGATATTGAATCTCAGCCCCTGTTCCAGGCCAGATAAAGAGAGGGTGATTTCAGTGGTTGCTCCTCATATTGACCTTAATGTGGGAGCAAGGCTCTATTCATGCTCATATAATGCCATAAGGCATATAAGACCAGGCAGGGTTATTATACTTGGTGTGGGACATCACCTGATGGATGGATTGTTTTCCATCACAACCAAGGATTTTGAAACCCCCTTTGGTATAGTGAAGAACGATACTGACATCACCACTCAATTAAAAGAGATAAAAAGCAGTGTTATTGCAAAGGATGATTTTGCCCACAGGTCAGAGCATTCCATTGAGTTTCAGATAATATTTCTTCAGCATATTTTCCCTCAGGATTCATTCAGGATTGTGCCTGTGCTTTGTGGATCAGCAAGAGTTCATCTATCCAGATATTGCAGGGAGGCATATATTCAGGAGGCAGGTGAATTTATTGATAGACTTAAAAATATAGTAAATCAGGATAACAATACTCTTATAGTGGCAGGAGTGGATATGTCCCATACAGGCCCCAAGTTTGGACACAGCCTTCCTGCCTTACAGATGGAATCCCGTTTCAGTGCCCATGACAGGAGACTCCTTGAATGTGCCAGGAATTGTGATAAGGATGGCTTTTGGGAAGAGTCAGTAAGGGTGAATGATGAGTTTAATGTGTGTGGTTTTTCTGCCCTTGCATGCCTCCTTGAGATTTTACCCCCTTCTGAAGGCAGGGTGCTTGATTATGAGATATGGCATGAATCTGCCACTAACTCAGCGGTCAGCTTTGCCTCCATGATTTTTACCAAATTAATTAAATAAGGACGGATGGTATCATCCTTTCGGTTCCGAACACTGAGGCCATCCCTCCGGGTAGGAGACCATAGCTCCGAGAACTTCCGATCAGGCGCCAAACTTAAAAACCGGCGGTTACTTTTATATTTATAGTGTTTGCATGAAGTGTTTAAAATTAATGATAGAGAATTGTTCTAAAAGTTTGGTGCCTGATAAAGCCGTGAAATATAATCTTAAGAGACTTTAATTATATCTATGTTGACATAATAATGGGTGGTAAATAGGATATAAAAGAGGTATTGGGATGATGTTTAAAAAAGCAAGATCATTCATTTATCAGGGGGGCAGTTTCAGGTCAATGGAGAGCACCCTCATAGTGGAAACCCCCATTGAAATAATCATTAATAAAGAAACAAATATCCTCATAATGTTTTCTCCTGATAAGATAGAGGAACTGGTAACAGGCTTTCTCTTTACAGAAGGATATATTGAGAGCACATCTCAGATTGATTCCATCGAGATAATAAAAGATGAACTGGAAGATCAACCCATATTCAGGGCTGAGGTGATTATAAAGAGTAACGAGAGTCTCCTTGATAACAGGAATCGATTGAGGGTCTCCTTTTCAAGCTGTGGAATCTGTGGAAGGGAGAGCTATATGGCAATTAGAAAGGGATTGAGAAGAATAAAGAGTAAACATAGATTTTCCATGGAGACAGTAATGTCTTTGCCTGAAAGATTAAGTGAACATCAGCCATTGTATGAAAAGACAGGTGCAGCACATGCAGGAGGGTTGATGGATGAAAAAGGGAGAGCTGTTTTATTCTGTGAGGATATTGGAAGACATAATGCAATAGATAAGATAATAGGGTCCATGCTAATAAAAGGGATAAGCCCGGAAGACAAAATAATGCTCTCAAGTGGAAGGGCATCTCTTGAGATGGTATTAAAGGCAATAAGGATTGGCATACCTCTTTTTGTTAGCATCTCAAGGCCCACATCCCAGGCGGTTGAAGCAGCAAAGATATTTAATCTTACCCTGATAGACCTTGCAAAGGGTGAAAACAGGATATACAGCCATGCAAGAAGGATTAAAGGCTTCTGATAGGGCAGGATGCTTTTCTGATGTAGCAGGGGTGATACTTGCAGGGGGAAAGAGCAGCAGATATGGACGGAATAAGTCCTTTGTGGAAGTAGAGGGAATTCCCCTGATTCAGCGGGTGATAGATGTGCTGGAGGATATCTTCCAGGAGATAATTATCATAACAAACAGTCCTGAAAGATACAGTCACCTGGGGCTTCCTATGTATGAGGATATCATAAAGGGACTTGGCCCGATAGGAGGAATATACACAGGACTTATGAGGATGGGACCTGAAAGGGGCCTTTTTGTTGCCTGTGATATGCCTTTTTTGAATCGCTCCCTGATAATTCATATGGTAAAGAGTATTGATAATTTCAATGCCATTGTCCCTCGTATGGGATGGAAGATTGAGGCGCTTCATTCAATATATTCCAAGAGCTGTATTCCCCACATCAGGGCTCTCATAGATAAGGGGCAGTATCAGATCATGAGATTATTTGACATGGTGGAGACCAGATTCATTGAACAGGAGGAGATAGAAAGGTTTGATCCGGACCTCAGGTCATTCATCAACATAAACTATCCGGATGACCTTAAAATATTAATCAAAAACAGTAGAGGTAATCAGATATGATAGAACTTACCCTTGCAGTAGGTTTTGCTGTTATTATATCAGCGTGTTGTTCTCTGCTTGAAGCTGTTATCTATTCTGTTCCCCAGAGGCACATAGAGGGAATGGTGGAGAGAAATTCAAAGGCAGGGCTTCTTCTAAAGCAGATGAGATCAGATGTGAGCAAACCCATTACGGCAATACTCGTTCTCAATACCATAGCAAATACAGCCGGTGCTGCAATTGCTGGTTCATATGCACTATTGGTTTTTGGTCATGAGTGGCTCGGTCTTTTCTCTGCATTTTTTACCATAACCATTCTGATATTTTCTGAAATAATACCCAAGACTGTGGGTGTGGTCTATGCAAGGGGACTATCTATTTTTATTGCATATCCATTAAAAGCACTTGTTTGGTTAATGATGCCTGCTGTTTGGGTATGCAGGTTGATTACCAGTGCTATAATAAAAGGAAGAGGCCATGAGCAGATATCTCCTGAAGAATTAAAGATAATGGCCAACATGTCCTTGAAGACGGGCGGAATTAAGCCATTTCAAAAGGGTGTAATAGATAATATCCTTACCCTTGATAAGAAAAGAGTCGCTGATGTGATGACACCAAGGACCGTGATATTTTCCATGAGCGAACACCTTACCCTTGAAGAGGCCAGCAAGCAGTCCAAGCACTGGGAACACAGTAGATTCCCAGTATATGATAAGGATTATGAGGATATAGTGGGTATTGTGCTGACAAAAGAGCTATTTATTGCCCTTGCCCAGGGAAAGGGCCACATGCATCTTACTGAACTTATGAGGCCAGTCCATTTTGTTGTGGAAACAGCGCCACTTAACAGGGTGTTGATGGAATTCATTGAATCACGGCAGAAATTATTCGTGGTTCTGGATGAATATGGAGGGGTATCAGGAATTATTACCCTGGAAGATATCATGGAAGAGATACTGGGAAGAGAGATAGTGGATGAATCGGATCAGGTGGTGGATAAAAGGGAGCTGGCAAGAAAGAGAAGGAGAGATATTATTTCAAAGAAATGAAAACCAGATCAACACTCTGTTATCCTGATGGGGAAAAATCCTGCTTTGCATGTTGCCCCCCTATCCGCCCGCCAGAATATGAACATATAAGATTCAAAAATTTCATACACAGGGAATTGGTCAGAAATACCATTGAATTTAAAAACTCATGTCCATCAAAGAGGCCAATTACAGGTTATTCATGCTGGGCAATGGGATACATTGATGATAGGTTCCGTGTCCCTGGTTGTCTTCTTCATCCCTATCTGAATCAGGGTAAGGATTTAAGATATCTCGTGGATTACCAGGATAAATGCAGAAGGGAATCCTGTAGAGAGTATCATATATTCGCCCTTTTAAGAGAGGATGAAAAGAAATTCTATATCAGGATGACAGATGGGATGGACTCATTTACCTATTCCAGCAGGAGACTCAATCCCCTTTTTAGGTTGCTTAACTGGGGGGAAACAGTATTAAGAGCTATAGCAAGAAATGGGAATTCATCTCCGATCTCATTTGAAGAACTTTTTGAATTATACCCATTTTTGACCACATCCCATAATCCAAGGGCATGTTCATACATTGTTAGCGAGGTAATCTCAAACAGGGGAGTATCCATTATGATGATCAGGGGTTTTAAAGAGGAGCTTGATTATTTCATGAGTCAGATAATAGAGGATTTAAGGGGATATGAACTAAACAAAAGTAATGGAGAGTATTATTATAAATTACCTTTTCAGAAAGACCTCCTTGAATTTATAAGATTCGGTTTAGGGATTAAAAAGTTAAGCAAGGAAGATGCCCACCGAGTAAAAACCCTTCTCCAGCGAAAGATAAACTCATATTTTTAATTTAATAATTTTTCGATGAGTTGTGCAATGGACAGGGCATATGATTCAATCTTCTCCTCCTCTTCCCCTTCAATCATCACCCTGCATACAGGCTCTGTTCCTGAATACCTGACAACGACCCTTCCCCTGTCACCCAGCAGTGATTCTATCTCCCTTATCTTAGAGGAGAGCTCAGGGATGGTGGAAAACGGGGGTTTCCTCTTTACTCGTATGTTTATCTTTTTTTGAGGATATATGGTAATAAACTCTGAAAGCTCAGAAGATGACCTGCCAAAGTAGCTCATTGCACATAGCAGGTATATTGCTGACAGGATGCCATCACCGGTTGTATGCCTGTTTAGAAATATTATGTGTCCTGATTCCTCTCCTCCAATTATAGCTCCTTTTTCTTTCATGGCCTCACATACATTTCTATCTCCCACATCAGTTCTTATATGAGAAAGCCCCATTTTTCTCAGCGAAATGGTAAGCCCCATGTTACTCATTATGGTGCTAACAATCGTATTGGAACTTAATAGGTTCATCTCTTTAAACATCCGCGAACATATGGCAATGATATGGTCACCTGTTAGCACAGAGCCTTTATCAGTAACTGCAATGAGTCTGTCACCGTCTCCATCAAATGCTATTCCCAGATCTGCCCCTTTTCTGATAACCTCTTCTTTTAGGGGATCCAGGAATTGAGAGCCACAGTTTTGATTGATATTCCTGCCATCAGGATTGATATTGATAAATTGGGCATTCAGACCCAGATACTCATCAAATACCAGGGGTGCCACCTGATAGGTGGCACCATTTCCACAGTCAATAATTACTTTAATCTCTTTTATAGAGATTCCATCGATTAAGGAATCACTTAGAAAAGATGCATATGTATTTATCAGATCATTATTCTCATATTTTATCGCATCAGATGTAAGGGAAGACTCCGGTTGTTTACTATTCATTGAATATATGAGATTTTCTATCTCCTTTTCATCCTCCTCTGATAGTTTATACCCATATCCATTGAATACCTTAAAACCATTGTAATTTGAAGGATTGTGGGATGCTGAAACCATTACTCCTGATAGGGCATTTGTTGATCTTACAATATATGCAAGTCCTGGTGTGGGGATAATACTGGCGGAGATTGGCCTCAGTTGCGAATCCTTTATTCCTGATAGGATATATCTTTCCAGCTCTCTGCCCGATTCCCTTGTATCCCTGCCAGTGATTATCTTTGTATTTTCCAGATTTTTAAAAAAAGCCGATACCGCCCTTCCCAAGCAGTATGCAATGTTTGTGGTAATAGGAAACTCTCCTGCTATACCCCTTATCCCATCTGTTCCAAAGAGAGCCTCTTTTTGACCTCTTCTACTATTGTGTTCAGCCATTTTGTGCCTTTTTCTCTTTCCTCCTTTTTCAATGATTTTATCGCTGAAATATAGTTTTCAGAGGGATTGGCATTGATGGATTCGAGAAACCCATCCAGTAATTTCTGATCACCTTTGAATGAGCGCATCTCCATGAGTATTTCTTCAATTCTGGGCCAGTTCTTGATAAGATTTTCTTTATGGGATACGAGTCCATTTCTGATTTCATCATGAATTTTCCTATAAATGGATATTGACTCAGGCAATCTTTCCACCACTTCTCTCAATCTTTTGAGCCTTTCATCAATGGCCTTATCTATCCTTCGAATTGCTCCTTCAAAGAGTTTTGTGTGAAAGGGTGTGTTTTTAAAGAAGATTGTCCGGACATCTAAATACCATCTTTTAAGTGCTATAAGATTGGCAATATAGATAATGCTCATTTTATAAATACGGCGAATATTAGTGAACAGGCCTCTATGAAAGGGCATGATTCTGCTAATGGCCTTATGTCCGGTCAGTATCATATTGGGTCTTGTTATGTCCTTTCTGAGTATTGTGCCTGCTGCCACAACAGTTCCATATTCAACCATAACAGGGCCAACAATTCCTCCCTGCCCCCCTAAGAAGATGGGCTCCTGATCAAGCATTACACCCCGTGGGACATCTCCTATAAGAGACGCAGTGGCCTTGTCCTGGTTAGGGGTATAATTGAAATGGATGTAAGAGCTTCCCACTTCGCTGTGATTTTTTCTGTCTGTCCCCCCTGCCATGAGTATGTCGCAGAAGTTAATAAGGCTTCCCAGTGTAACATATGGAAAGAGTATGGTATGTTTAAGACCCACACAGTGAGCGCATCTTGAGAATTCTTCAAGGAGGCATGCCTCTCTTATCTGTGCTCCACTACCTATGGAGACTCCATCCAGAAATGTGGATGATTGAAAGAATCCTCCCCTGAGTGAGACACCCCTTCCTAATTGACAATCAATTACTGTGGCAGGTGCTTCAAGTCCAATTTCCACATTATCCATTATCAGGATATTTTCCCCCAGTATTTTGGATCCTGCATGGATGGTAACACCCCTTTCAGATATATTTTCAATAGGGACATCTTCCCCTATTTCAATACCTTCTGGTGATGGAATATTTACACCTTTTCTTATTAAGTCCTCAACCCTGGGATTCATTTTCCTGTCCTCTCTTCCCGAGTGCCTTACTGACTGCACCAATAAGACCTGAAATATCAAACGGTTTGTTTATGAATCCTTCTGCACCACTTTCAAGAATC
>JALVMZ010000017.1 GCA_027032655.1 Desulfobacteraceae bacterium | reverse complement strand
ATTCCAGTCCGGATATCCCTGTTCTGGCTCATTTATCATTAAGATAGGTCTTCCCAGAATTAGAATCTTTGCCATTGGAAATAACTTTATGGTATTATCGACAATGTTAATCAGGGCTTCCAATTCATGGTCATCCATGGTGTGGGTCTCTGGATTCAGGGCCAGACCACTTACATTATCCCTCTCATCGATTGTGATATCATTAAATATAGCTTCAATAGGATTATCCAAGTCATTTATGGATAAGAAGAGATTAATATCCCATCCTGTAAATCTCTTAATAAAGACCGGAGATGTAATAAAGGTTCTGAGTCCGGTTTCATAAAATTCTTTCAGATTATCAAGGCCGTTCTTTTCAATATCCATTATTACCTGATTCATTTTAAGGGATGAAAGAATGCCTGTCAAAAGATGTAACTCATTCATTGAATAGCACTTGAAGGTTGCCCCGAGTTTCCATGCATTCTCCGATATCCTTGCATGGATATTTAATGGAGGAAAGAGTAACCGGTTAATCCCCTCCATATACAGCCAGTCAAACAGTGTATCATTTATTGTCTCTTCATCATATACAAGAACCGGTCCATGGCATACATCAATATCATTTAATTCATCCTTACGGACAATCCACCAGGGAGCAAATGAAAGAATCGTATCCATTACCCGCACTTTGTAAAACCACAATAATGACATGTCATACATCCCTCTTCAAAACTAACCACCTCGCCACATTCAGGACACTTCTCACCGAGGAGACTGTTTTCATGATGGTTGTTCTTTTTTGAATCAGAGCCTTTCATGTATCTATTTTCCAGCACCCTTGCAATGGCATCGGGTATGGATAACACAAGGCTTCCATTCTGAAATACTGGATTTTCACCACATATACCCTTCAACTGTTCCACAATTTTCTCAACCCCTATGCCTGAACGAAGGCACAGGGATACCAAGCGTCCAATGGCCTCGGTCTTTGCAGTGGTGGATTTGCCAGACTTCCCTATGGTAGCAAATACCTCAAAGGGCTTTCCATCAAGTTCAGTGACAGTAACATAGAGATTACCATAGCCGGTCTTCATCTTTGTTGTAAAACCTTCAAGGGTCTGAGGCCTTTCTTTCACAGGTTTTTTATTCTCTTTCTCCTGTGTCCTGGTGAAGCTGAGCACCTGATTCTCTTTACTGCCGTCCCTGTATATGGTGACCCCCTTGCATCCAAGCTTGTATGCAAGGTCATATACCTTCCTGACATCCTCAATGGTTGCATCCCCTGGAAGATTTACTGTTTTTGAAACAGCATTATCTGTATATTCCTGAAATGCTGCCTGCATTCTCACATGCCATTCAGGGGATATATCGTGTGCAGTAACAAAGCCCCTTTTTACCTCATCGGGTATTCCATCCATGTGCTGTATGGTTCCTCTCTTTGCCACTTCCTCCATCAGTTCAGGGCTGTAGAATCCCATCTCTTTTGCCACCTTTTCAAAGTATGGATTCACTTCCAGGAGCCTGTCATTATCCATGACATTTCTTACAAAGCTCAGTGCAAATAGTGGCTCAACACCGCTCGAACAACCCGCTATTATGCTCAGTGTCCCTGTTGGTGCAATGGTGGTGGTGGTGGCATTCCTTATGCTGTCTCCCCTATATATGCTCTTATCAATGTTGGGAAATGGGCCCCTTTCCTTTGCCAGTGACCTGGATGCCTCTTTTGATTCCCTTTGAATGAATGACATTACATCCCGTGCAATCTCTATGGCAGAATCTGAATTGTATGGAATCCCCAACTGAAACAGCATATCTGCAAATCCCATTATTCCCAGTCCAATCTTTCTGTTCCCCCTTACCATTCTTGTTATCTCTGAAAGGGGATATCTGGACATATCAATGGTGTTATCCAGGAATCTTACTGAAAGCCATACGGTCTCTTTCAGGGCATCATAGTCAATTTCAGGTCTTTCAACTCCTTTTACAAACTTTGCAAGATTAATAGAACCTAAATTACATGCCTCCATAGGAAGCAATGGCTGTTCGCCGCATGGATTGGTTGATTCAATCTGGCCAAGTTCGGGGGTGGGGTTATCTACATTTATTCTGTCAATAAATATGACCCCTGGGTCTCCTGTCTTCCATGCCTGCTCAATCAGTTTGTCATATACCATTCTGGCATTAAGCCTGCCCACCTTTTTCTTATCCCGTGGATCAATAAGGTCATATTCTTTACCTTCTCTTACAGCCTCCATAAATGAATCAGTTACAGCCACAGATAGGTTAAAATTATTGAGTTCCTGGCCATTCTCTTTGCATGTTATGAATTCAAGAATGTCAGGGTGATCCACCCTGAGAATTGCCATGTTTGCACCCCTTCTGGTTCCACCCTGTTTTACCTGCTCTGTGGCAGTATTGAATATCTTCATAAAGGATACAGGTCCAGAAGCAATACCTCCTGTAGAGCCCACCCTTGAGTTTTTGGGCCTCAGTCTTGAAAATGAAAACCCTGTGCCACCCCCTGATTTATGTATCATGGCTGCATTCTTCAGTGCATCAAATATGCCTTCCATGCTATCCTCAACAGGTAGAACAAAACATGCCGCAAGTTGACCGAGTCTTCTTCCAGCATTCATGAGGGTAGGGGAGTTGGGCAGAAATCTGAATTCTGTCATTAGCCTGTAAAAAAGCTCTTCTACCTTTCTTACCTTTTCTTCATCAGCTCCATAATTCTTCTCCGCCTCTGCTATGTGCCTTGCAACCCTCCTGAACATCTGTGCAGGAGTCTCCACCACTTTCCCATTTTCGTCTTTTTTAAGGTATCTTTTTTCAAGCACCCTCCTTGCATTCTCTGACAGATCAATCTCATCTTTAACAAATATTGATGTGTCAAGTTTGATGGGAACAGGTTTTTTAAGACCATACTCAAGGAGTTTGGCCTCAACAATATCCTCAAGAAGGGAAAGGGTTATGGTGGTGAGGTTGAGTCTTTTTATCTCCTCCCACATGGCTCTACTGATATCCATTGCCTGGTCTGTATTTATTGGGGTTGCCCTGGTGAGTATCTCTGTAAATATGCGGTCATCCCACCTGTAGGCCTTCAGATCAAATACCCCTTCATCAGTAACAATTATCTTACTTTCCCTTTCCATAACCTCCCTCCTTGATATTATTTTATGATTTTCTTAGATAGATGAGATACTTCCCATTGGTAAAATCTATATGGAATCTGAAATCTGAGAGACATATAAAGCACTCTATTTTGGTATTGAAAAAAATTAAAGCACAATATATTGTATTTGTCAACCAAAAATTACTTGAAAAAGGCCATTTGAAGAAATAAATTTTTAGGCCATTTTGTAAGATTTCTATTTGAATATTTTAAACTAAATGATATAAATCATTGGATTTGAATCATATCGGGGATTAATATGGAACAGATAACAGTGAGATTCCAGCCATCGGGAAGACAGGTCAGGGTCGCCTTGGGAACAAGTATTGCCGAGGCCGCAAGGTCAGCGGGCATACATATAAATAATTTGTGTGGTGGTGAGGGTGTATGCGGTGAGTGCAGGGTAAGGGTTATCAAAGGTGACTATGAAATGGAGAGTTCCGCTGAGTCCTTTTTTTCAGATGATGAACTTGAACAGGGATATGTCCTTGCATGTCAGAGTAAAATCCTGGGCGATATTGAAATTGATATTCCACTGGAATCCACCATTGAAGAAGCCAAGATATTAAAGGATGAGATTCAGGAGCAGGCTGTCCACGGCCTTATAACCGAAAATGTTTCCTATCCTATTAAGCCCCTTGCCAGGAAGATATATCTTGAATTATCCCCACCTACCCATGATGACAATATAACAGACCTGGAAAGGATTTCAAGAGAGTTAAGAAAGAAGATAGGATGGCATTCCTATGACATTTCCTTAGACTGCCTGCGGACTATATCAACTACACTCAGGGAGAGTGATTGGAAGATAACAGCAACAGTGGTTAAAGATAAGAATAGGTATCGTATTCAGCAGGTGGAGCCCTATAACACTGTGGACAAGAATTTTGGAATAGCTGTGGATGTGGGAACAACCACTGTGGTGGCCCAGATAGTTGATCTCCGAACAGGAGAAGTAATTGCATCGGAGGGAGTGCCCAATAAACAGGCTCAATATGGAGAAGATGTTATATCAAGGATGATATTTGCCTGTCAAAAAGATGGGCTTGAGCCAATTCACAATGCCATAATTGAAAATATTAATGAACTTATAGATATGCTTATCAATGGAAAAGATATTGATCGCTCTCATATAAATGCAATGGTCGCTGCAGGAAATACGACCATGAGTCATCTATTGTTGAATCTCTCTCCATGTTCTATCAGACTTGAGCCTTATGTCCCAACAGCAGATGTATATCCTCAGATTTATGCAAAGGACCTCTCAATCAATATTAATCCAGGTGCCATAATTGAGGTGATTCCAAGTGTGGCCTCATATGTGGGAGGTGATATAGTTGCAGGGGTTATGGTATGTGGCATCCCTGATAATTCAGAGGTTCAGGGGCTGATAGATATTGGCACAAATGGGGAGATTGCAATTGGAAATGAGGAGTGGCTGGTGTGCTGTTCTGCATCTGCAGGACCTGCCTTTGAGGGTGGAGGAACCAGATGTGGTATGAGAGCAACTAAGGGGGCAATCGAAAAGATAGAGATAAGAGATGGTAATGTAAAATATCAGACCATAGGTAATGCATCACCAAGGGGTATATGCGGATCAGGTCTCATTGATTGTATTTATGAGCTCGTAAAGAATGGTATTATTGGCTCTACAGGGAAATTTAATAGAGACCTGAAGGATCCCCGGATCACTTACGAGGATGATATTCCTCAATATATAATTGCATATGGAGATGAGACAGATTCAGGCGATCCCATTGTAATAACAGAGTTGGATATTGACAATCTAATTAAATCCAAGGGGGCTGTATTTGCAGCAATTAAGTCTCTTGTGGATTATATAGGCTTGGGGTTTGATCAGCTGGAGAGATTCTATGTGGCAGGTGGCTTTGGAAACTATCTGAACATAAGAAAGGCCATAAACATTGGACTCCTGCCAGATATTCCTGAGGAAAGGATTGCCTTTATAGGGAACAGCTCCCTTTCAGGGGCAAGGATGTCCTTAATATCAGAGGCAGCATTTGAGAAATGTATATCCATTGCCAAGTCCATGACCAATATTGAACTTTCTGTATATCAGCCATTTATGGATGAGTATGTGGCAGCACTATTTCTGCCTCATACTGATAAAAGGCTCTTCCCTTCCGTGGATTATTAAATATCAGGTAATTATAGAGAGGTCTATTCCCATGAGCGGACTTTTAGCTGATGCACATGTGGATATTATCTACCATATGATGAAAAAGAATAAAATAAGGCCCTTCTCAGAGCTTGAAGACGGGCCTTACACAATAGAATTAATGAAAAATACAGGTGTTAGGCTTATCATATGTGCACTCTACTGTGAAGATAAATTTAATGGAGAAGGCTCACGAAAACGCCTGAGCCAGATAATAGGTTTCATGGAAGAGAATCTGAAATCACCTGAAACCATATTGACCCCTTCAGAGATAGATGAATTGACTCATGCTCAAGAAGACACGGGCAAGATATTACTTTTAGAGAATGCAGACGCACTCGTTGGAAACCATAATTATATTGAGGAGATTATAAAGCATGGAATTCGTATAGTAGGTCTTACCCATCAGGGAAGGAACAGGCTTGGCGATGGATGCGGGGTACCATATCCAGATGGAATTACGGATGAAGGAAGAGAGGTTATCTATTTATTGATTGGAAATGGATTAATAATTGATGTGGCACATCTTCATCCAAAATGCTTCTGGGAACTTATGAAGATAATTGAATCACCAATAATATGCTCCCACACCGGTGTGAGGGGGATTTTCAACACACCCCGTAATATTGATTTGGAGCAGGCAAAGGAGATAATTGAAAGGGGAGGGATCATTGGTATCAGTTTTAACCCCGAGATGTTATCTCAGGATAAGAAGTTCAGTATTGAACTTGTGTTTTCACATTTGGATACCCTGGTTCAAAAATTTGGCCCTGATGGAATATGTATTGGCTCTGACCTAGGCGGATTTGATATGACCAATAAGGAGATTGATATTAATATAGTAAGAGAACTAATGGACATAATGCTTAGATACGGGTATGGTGAAGATGCAAGTAAAGACATACTCGGGCTTAATCTTATAAATTATTTAAAAGGACATCTTATCTCAGAATGATCTCAACTATTCTTGGTATCTCAGGTCTTATTATTGCAATTTTAGGAGTTGTTGGTTGTATATTTCCGCTAATTCCTGGCCCACCCCTCAGCTTCCTTGCAATAGTGCTGCTATCCATTTCCAGCAAATGGGAGGCCTTCAGTCTTGCATTTTTGATTATATCCGGTGTTCTGGCATTTGTAATTACCATAGGCGATTATTTTTTCTCATCCCTTGGAGCAAAGAGATATGGGGCATCAAAGGCAGGTGTCTGGGGATCAGTAGCAGGGATGATAATCGGTGCGGTATTATTCCCTCCCTGGGGTTTCTTCCCTGGTGCAATAGCTGGGACTTTAGCAGGGGAGCTTATATCGGGTAAAAAGGGTAAAGAGGTCCTAAGAGCAGGATGGGGGGTTATGTTAGGAACACTTTTTGGGACGATTATGAAACTTGCCTACTCCATAGTAATCCTGATCATATATATAGATAGACTTTTCTAAAAAGGATTGGAGTGCTTCTCACTTCATTGTGAGTCTTTAGCTATCCAGATGATGTGGAGGGGTTGATGAAATAGTGGTTAGCTCTGTGGTCTGTGAATGTCTTCTTATTCTGGATAAAATTGGTTTATAAGAAGAAATAATAAGTATAATTGTAGATAATAATTTTAACCACAATGGAATGAATTCTGCCCCTTTACCCATTGTGGCAATGGGGGAGATGGAAAAGCTCAGATAGATGTAATCAAGCAGCAGGCCAGATAGTATGCTCATTGAAGATAGAACGACAAGATATAAGAATGTGGTTCTTTTTCCAAGGATTCCCAGCAGCACACTCAGTGAGGTTATATTCGTGGCAGGGCCTGCAAGGAGAAACACAAGGGCAGCGCCGGGGCTGACACCTTTTAATATCATGGCAGAGGCAATTGGGGTGGATGCACTGGCACAAATATAGATTGGTATTCCTATGGTAAGCATGATTAACATGGATAGGATTCCACCCCCAAGATAATTATTGATTAACTCAGATGGAATAATATATGAAATAAGACCGGCAATTAAGATGCCTATAAAGAACCATATTGCAATATCATTCCACACCTCATCCAGGGCATATTTCATTCCCGCCTTCAGTTTCTGAGCTGTAGTGTGATGATGTGAATGCTCATCAGGGGGGCACCCAACGCCATTACAGCAAGCGTCTATAGGACATGCAGTTACGGGTATTTCTGGTTTCTTAAACTCCCTTTTTTCAAATAGATTTTCGCTAATCCCTGATACAATTGCTGTAATCATAGCAAAAACAGGCCTTGCAATGGTCATAATTGGATCCAGAAGCGCATAGCTTATGGCAATTGAATCCACCCCTGATTCAGGAGTTGATATGAGAAAGGATGTGACTGCCCCTTTACTGGCTCCCTGTTTTCTTAGAGAAGCTGCTACAGGCAGGACCCCGCAGGAGCAGAGGGGGAGAGGAATTCCAATGAGTGAACTTTTAACAACCGATTTTATGG
>JALVMZ010000016.1 GCA_027032655.1 Desulfobacteraceae bacterium | reverse complement strand
GTGCCATCAGCCCCCGCTTCCTTTGCATGTCTTGTGAGTTCAATGGCCTCTTCGGTGCTATTGGCACCTGCACCGGCAACTACAGGGACCCTCTTTTTAACCGCATCCACGGTAATGTCTATCATCTTTTTGTGTTCTTCAAAATTAAGTGTGGGTGATTCACCTGTGGTGCCACAGGGAATAATAGCACTTGTTCCATTTTCTATCTGAAACTCAATCAGTTCCCTGTATGCCTCCTCATCAATCTCATTGTTTTTAAATGGTGTAACTATGGCCACCAATGATCCACTAAACATAATCTCCCCCCTGTTTTTTAATGTTATTAAAGCAATGCCTCTTTATGGAGCCTTCCTGTATATACTATAGAAGTGCTCCCTTCAAGCCAGATATCAGTAAAAACGGATTCCCTTTTATTGAAATGGATGATAAGTGCCTCACCCCCCTTTGTATGAACCTTAACAGGGGATGAGACCATATCCCTTGCTGCTCCAATCAGGGCAGATGCTATGGCTCCTGTTCCGCATGCAAGGGTTTCATCTTCCACTCCCCTTTCATATGTCCTCATCCTCAGATTGTTTCTATCAACAATCTCAATGAAGTCTGCATTGGTGCCATCTGGTTCAAATCTATTATGATACCTGAGCATTCTTCCATATTCAAAAACAGGATGTTCGTCAAGACCTTCAACCTGAACCACCACATGGGGAACACCTGTGTTAATGAAATCCACACTTATCCATCCATCCTTTTTTTCAATATCCAGATCAAGCAAGGGTCGGGATGGATCGGGCATCTGAACACGAACCATGCGTGATTCAACATGCGCTGATACCGGTCCCGCTAAGGTCTCAAATGTCATATTCATGTCTGCGATACCTTTAAGATATGCAAATCTTGCAACACACCTGCTACCATTTCCGCACATCTCCACCTCGCTTCCATCCGCATTGAAGAATCGCCAGCCAAAATCATATTTGTCTGAGTCTATTACAAATATCAGACCATCTGCCCCCACTGATTCCCTTCTCCTGCAAACACTTTTAACAAAGTGAATCATCTCTTTTTCAGGCACAATTCCTTCTCTATTATCAATTATAATAAAGTCATTTCCGCTTCCATTCATCTTCCAGAATTCAATATCATCTATCATTGTCCCTGCCTTTTACTTTAATAAAAAATCAGGTATGTTTTCACCCTTTATAAGGTCTTCGTATGTCTCCCTCTGTCTTATTATGAAGTATTGATCACCTTTTACCAGGACCTCCGGAGGCCTTGGTCTTGAATTGTAGTTGGATGACATGCTGAATCCATATGCCCCTGCACTCATAACAGCCATGAACTCACCTGGCTCAAAGGAATACATCTCTCTATCCTTGGCCAGAAAATCTCCAGATTCACAGATGGGCCCCACCACATCTGCCTTTAACTTCTTTCTATCAGGTGAAAATATTACTGGTTGAATTCCATGAAAGGAGCCATAAAGGGCTGGCCTCATAAGATCATTCATTGCTCCATCCACAATAATAAAGTTCTTCTGTCCAATGCTTTTTGTGTAGATAACCCTTGTAACCAGGATGCCCGCATTTCCTGTAATGACCCTTCCTGGTTCAAGTATCAATATAATGTCATTTTTTATTTCCTTTTTAATGGCCTCAGCGTATTCTTCTGGATGGGGAGGGGATTCTTTGCTGTATGTTATTCCCAGACCTCCTCCTATGTCCAGATATTCAATTGTGATCCCATTGTTCCTTAGCTCTTCAATCAGCACAAGCAATCTTTTCAGGGCATCCACAAATGGACTCACATTGGTAAGCTGTGAACCTATGTGGCAGGAGACACCTCTAATATCAATGTGCCTCATTCCCTTTGCAAGTCTGTATATGTCCGGTGCATCTTCTATGGGAATACCAAACTTATTCTCTCTCAAGCCCGTTGATATATATGGATGGGTCATGGGGTCTATATCAGGATTTACCCTGATGGAGACAGGAGCACTCTTATTTAGCCTCTCTCCAATGCTATTCAGTCTTAAAAGCTCCTGTCTGGATTCCACATTGAATAACATTATTCCTGACTTCAGGGCATATTCCATGTCCTCATCTGTTTTACCCACTCCGGAATAAACCACCATGGAGGGGTCAATTCCTGCCTTAAGGGCCCTGAAAAGCTCACCCCCTGATACTATGTCAACCCCACCGCCTTCATTGTAAAAGAGCCTCAGTATGGCAATGTTGGAGTTGGACTTCATGGAAAAGCATGTAAGATGCCTTATGTCCTTAAAAGAGCCATCAAATGCCCTGAAGTGCTTGGTAAGGGTTGCATGGGAGTATAGATAAAGTGGTGTTCCCACATCTTCACAGATCTTTTTAACAGGCACATCCTCGCAGTAGAGTTCATTGTCTCTATATTGAAAGTGATGCATTTTTTTATTCAGTTTACCTCCACAATCTATTTTCCAGATGTAATAATCTCAACCCTCTCTGATGGAGGGCCAGGTTGTCCTTCTTTGCTTATGAGGTGGACTTTGAGCACATAGACCC
>JALVMZ010000015.1 GCA_027032655.1 Desulfobacteraceae bacterium | reverse complement strand
GAATCCAGGAACGGAAAGACCTCTGCCATAAAAAATGCCCGTATCACCTCTGCAATTACTGAAGTGAGCAGGGCTTCAGGGATATCAGGCACAAGAAACTGCGACTGGTGGTTTTGTGAAGAAGCCATAATACTGGATACCGCGGGCAGGTATGCCATTCCTGTTGAAGAAGGACCTGACTTAGAAGAATGGCGGGAATTCCTGACCCTTCTCAGTAAATACAGGAAGAAAGAGCCGCTAAATGGTGTGATTGTGGTGGTATCCGCAGATAACCTTTTAACCAGAGACAGAGACACGCTTAAGGAGATAGGTCAGAGTATTCGACTTAGAATAGACCAGATTATGCGAATAATAGGTGCAAAATTCCCGGTATATGTGCTTGTAACCAAGATGGATCTGGTGCATGGATTCACGCATTTTTCTGAACTCCTTCCAGAAGAGACACTGAGCCAGGCCATGGGATACACAAATCAGAGATTTAATATATCATGGGATGAGATATTAAATGATTGCCATGAGACCATTGGAAAGCACCTGAGGGAACTGAGATTCCTGCTTATAAACAGGAACAAAGTGTTCCATCCAAGTGCACTTATGTTTCCCATTGAATTTGAAAGACTCATCCCAAAGCTGAGTGCATATCTGGAAGGGCTCTTTGAAGAGAATCCCTATCAGGAGATGCCTCTTTTTCGTGGCATATATTTTTCAAGTGCACTCAGGAAAGGCTCTCCTGTATCAGAATTTCTGGAGGTAACAAAACTAAAAGAGAACTTAGAAGCAGAACCTGAAAAGGAAAAGGGGATATTTTTAAAGGACTTCTTTGATAGGATTCTTCCAAAAGATAGAAATCTTTTCTCTCCCATTGCAGAATTCCTGAGATGGAGGAGGATAGTCAACAATCTGGGATTAATGACATATCTGTTTTTAATAATATGTGCTGGAGGCATACTATCCCTTTCTTTCTATAAAAATTTCAGTGCAATGAATAGCTTCCAGCAGTCATTTTACAACCCTCCCAAGCTTACAACAAACCAGATAGAGAATCTCCTTAAACTTGATAAAATGAGACTGGAGATACTGGATCTTGAGGCAAAGAACAGGGAATGGTTTATCCCCAGGTTTGAGTTAAAACAGAGTCTGGATATGGAAAAGAGACTAAAACAACACTTCACAAGACTGTTCGAACAAGGATTCCTGAATCCACTTGATATGTCATTAAACATGACAATAAATAAGATTAAGAGGGATACCCCTGTAAAAAGATTTGTTGACTATATTGGATATGCAGTAATTCGCTCATCCATATTAAAGGAGGCACTGGAGGGAAAAAAGGAAGAACTGGAAAAGGACTTTATTACCTTTACAAAGGCGGTCTTTAATCTAACTGAAGAGGACAAGGAGCTTGGACCTCTGTCCCAAAAATTTGGCGATATCTATTACTCCTACCTCAAATGGAGTAAAAACAGACTAAACTTTCAGGAAAAACTAAGAGATTACAATCACCTGATTCTCCAGTTATTAATGAAAAAGGGTAAAGATCTGTCCTGGCTGGTAGAGGATATTATATCAAATACACCGAGGATTCACCTAAATGACTTCTGGCAGGTGGAGTTTATTGGGGGAGAAAAGAATATTATTTATGTGCCAGGTGCATATACAAAGGAAGGCAGAGAGAATATCAAAAGATTTATATCACTCCTTCAAAACTCCTTAAATGATAAAGGGGTGCTGACTGAGTTCAAAAACAGGACTGATGAATTCTGGAAGTGGTATATTATTAAATTCTTTGATGCATGGTATTCCTTTATTAAAGAGTATCATAATGCAACAGGAAGAATACAGGACAGTATATCATGGCAAAAACTCTCATCCAGCATGCCAACCAATCAGAACCCATACTCTTTACTCATTGAACGACTTCATGAAGAGATATCATCACTGGGTAATACAAAGGGACTCTCCCCTCTGTGGGTAAAAGAGTTCAATCATTTATACAAAGTAATGGAAACAGCAAAGAAGCTAAAACAAAAACAGAAGGGCTCTGTGCTTGCTTCCTTAAAGGTAAAACAGAAAACCGTGGCAGAAGACATAGAAAAGAAGATAGATAAGAAGGTGGCACAAGAAGAAATCAGGATTCAGGAGCAGGCTAAGGCATGGAACGAATACATTGACTCCCTTCAAAAAATAGAGCTTGGTGCTGCATCCACAAAGGATGCCTATCAGATGTATGCTGGCTGTTTTCAGACTCTGTCAGGTTCATCACAGAATCAGGGACTGATAGATGCTTACAAGAAATATTATAAATTCAAGAACATAATGACCAGAAAAAGAGGATATCCATACATCTATAATCTGGCATTTGGCCCTTTGGGATTTCTTCTGGAGTTTGCATCAAAAGAGACTGCGTGCTTTCTTCAAGAGCAATGGAATGAGAAGGTCCTGAGCACAGTAAAAGAGACAGACCCTGATAAGCTAAATGATGTCCTGTTTAATAAGAGAGATGGAGTCGTCTGGAAATATCTGAATCAGGTGGCTAAACCATTTATTGGAAAAGACACGATGGGATATACCCCCCGTAAGGATTTTAGAAGAAGGGGTATCCCATTTAAAAGGGAATTTCTATCCTTTTTAAACAGGGGTGCAGTAGTTACTATCAATAAAAGAACCAAATATAACATAGTAATTGAAACAGTGCCAATGGAGGTGAATAAAGGAGCAGACATTGAGCCTTACTACAGTTCACTGAGTATAAGTTGTGCAAATGGGGCATTTACCCTTGAAAACTATAACTACCCCAACAGACTTAACATGGAGTGGACACCTGATAAATGCGGAGATGTTGTTTTGACAATAAAATTCCCTGATGCAACAATCACAAAGAGATATCCCGGTGCAATGGGACTTGCCAGATTCCTGAGTGACTTCAGGTCAGGAAGTAAGAGGCTGGTCCCTGAAGATTTTCCTAATCACTCAGAATACCTTAAACACAAAAACATAGAATGGATTAAGTTATCCTTTAAATTTAAGGGACATTATTCAGATATAGTCAAACTGATTAATACCATACCAAGGAAAATACCTCAGGAGATTGTAAAATGTTCTCTGAGATAACAGAACAAAACAGAAAGGACAGATATTATTAATGGAATTACTTGAACTGGGAAGGCTTCCTATTAGTGAGGAAAAACCTGAAGGAGAAGATGTAAGGTTTGAACCGGAATATGAGGCCATCCAGAATGAAATAGAGAAACTATCCTCTCCCACTGCAGGTGGCGCCCCTGACTGGGAAAAGGTAAAAGATGCCTCCATTCAGATCCTGAGCAATAAATCAAAGGATCTGACTGTTGCCTCCTATCTTTCAATTGCGCTGATAAATACGGACAAAACCAACGGGATATTTCCAGGCGTTAAGATACTGAGTGATCTGCTTTCCAACTTCTGGGAGGATATGTTTCCTCCCAAAAAGAGGATAAAGGGAAGAGTGAATGCCATCGCCTGGTGGAAGGAAAAGATGGAAGCTCATATCTTGGCACTTGAGCCTGTTGTAACAAAAAAGGAAGAGAGGGAGAAGATACTCAATCAGTTTAATGCCATAGACAGGTTTCTGGAGGAGAATCTGGAGAGTGCGCCTCCACTTCGCTCTTTAATAGATAAGGTTTCCGCTGTCCTTTTAGAGGAACAGGAGGCATCTGAACAACCACAGGAAGTCCAGGAAAAATCTCCTGAACCCGAGCCTATCCAGGAAACCACACCACCCCCTGTTGACGAGGATATGGATGAGAAGGATTCAGGCCAGCTCCTTCAAAAGGCACTGGATATCCTCGGAAGGGCAACAACCTTGATGTCAAAAGAGAATCCCTATAATCCAGAAATTTTTCGTCTGAACAGAATATGTGCATGGTTAACTGTTGATACCCTTCCCATTGCTGAGGGAGGGAAGACCATGCTTCCACCTCCTGATGAGAATATCAGATCAGCTCTAAAATCATTATATGATTCTCAAAACTGGAACGCCCTTATTGAAAGCGCTGAATCCTATGTCCCACAGTTTCTGTTCTGGCTGGATCTTAGCAGATATACAGCGGAAGCACTATCAGGATTGAATCAATCACGTGCTGCCAAAGCTGTGACAAATGAAACCCTGTGGTATGTTGAAAAGCTCCCCGGGATTGAAAAACTGAGTTTTTCTGATGGAAGCCCTTTTGCGGATGAGCAGACCCTGGAATGGTTAAGGGAGATGAAGTCCTCAAAAACGCCCCAGGAACTTTCATCAAACATCAATCTGGGTGGCAAGAGGGATGAAATACGAACTGAGGCATTAAAGGAGATTCAGGCCAAGGCAAAAAAAGATGTATCTCAGGCATTAATGGAGTTTAAAAAACAGATAGAGAGTGCACCGTGTGTCTCAGAGAAATTTATCTGGTATATTGAGATATGTGCGTTTCTCCTTAAGATAAAGAAAAGGCATCTCATACTTCCATATGTGGATGGCATATTAAATCTCATTGAAAAATATAAACTGGATGAATGGGACCCGGATATATGCGTAAGTGCACTTGAAGTAAGTCTTAAAGGCATAAGGAGTATTAAAAGAGATGAAAATAAGGAGATGGAAGAGCGTATACTAAATAAACTTTCGCTGCTTAATCCAGCCGTGGCTGTGGAATTCGTATGAATAAATAATCTTATAAATATTTTTTAGATAAGGAGGATAACTATGGCAAAGGAATCATCAGTAGCACCGAAGGAAAGGGTAAACATTGTGTACAGACCAGCAACAGGAGATGCAAAAGAGGAAGTGGAGCTTCCTCTTAAGGTCCTTGTTATGGGAGACTTTACTGGAAGACCCGATGAGACACCTCTGGAGGATAGAAAACCCATTAATATTGATAAAAACAATTTTGATGATGTGCTTGGTGGTATGAACCTCAAACTGGATACAACTGTTAAAAACGAATTATCTGATGAAAAAGATGCAGAGATGAGCGTCAGTCTTGACTTTAAAAAGATGAAGGATTTCTCACCTGATGCGATTGTGGAGAAGGTGCCAGAGCTTAAAAAATTAAAAGAGATAAGAGAGGCACTTAAGGCGGTTAAAGGGCCACTGGGAAATATTCCTGAATTCAGAAAAAAGATATCTGAACTGGTTAAGGATAAAGACAAAAGAGATAAACTATTTAAAGAACTTGGCATTGAAGAATAAGGAGGAACAAAAATGGCTGAAGAAAAGAAACAGGAAGCCCCCGTGCAGGAGGCAACTGCAAAAGAAGAGGGTTCTATTTTAGATGAAATCGTTCAGGCAACAAAACTAAAGCCTGAAGATGAGGGTTATGAGGTTACAAAAAGAGGTATTCAGGCATTTATTGATGAGCTTTTAAAACCAGAGCGTGAAGGTGCCAAGGTATCTGCTCCCCTGGTTGATGAAATGATAGCTCAGATAGACAAGAAAATCAGCAAGCAGATGGATGCCATAATGCACAATAAGGAATTTCAGAAGCTTGAATCTGCCTGGACATCTTTAAAATTTCTAATTGATAGGACAGATTTCAGGGAGAATGTAAAGGTTGAGATACTTAATGTTAGCAAGGACGAACTTCTGGATGATTTTGAGGACTCTCCTGAAATAGTCAAATCCGGCTTATATCAGACAGTATATACAAAGGAGTATGGTCAGTTTGGCGGTCAACCCTATGCCCTTATGGTGGGTAATTATGAATTCGGGCCCGGGGCAAGAGATATAAAACTGCTTCAGGACATAGCAAGTGTCTCCACCATGGCACATGCCCCATTTGTTGCATCTGCATCACCTGAATTTTTTGGAATAAAAAGCTTCTCAGAACTTCCCAACCTGAAAGACTTAGATTCTATCTTTGATATGCCGCAGTATATAAAGTGGAACTCCTTCAGGCAATCAGAAGATGCAAGGAATATTGGGCTTACGCTTCCCAGATTCCTGCTTCGCACACCTTATGAGCCTGAAACAAATCCCACCAAGAGCTTTAATTACACAGAGGATGTATCAGATGGAGATTCAAGTTTCCTGTGGGGAAATAGCGCCTTTGCCTTTGCAAGCAGGATCACTGACAGCTTTGCAAAGTATCGCTGGTGTGCCAATATCATAGGCCCACAAGGGGGCGGTGCTGTGGAGGATCTGCCCATCTATCAATATGAGGCAATGGGAGAACTCCAGACAAAGATACCCACTGAAGTGCTCATATCAGAGAGAAGGGAGTTTGAACTGGCCGAGCAGGGATTCATTGCCCTTACCATGAGAAAGGGAAGCGACAATGCAGCATTTTTCTCTGCCAATTCGGTTCAGAAACCCAAAAAATTTGCAAACACACCTGAGGGAAAGCAGGCTGAACTGAACTACAAACTGGGAACCCAGCTCCCCTATAATTTCATAGTCAGCAGGCTTGCCCATTACATTAAGGTGATCCAGAGGGAGAATATTGGAACCTGGAAGAATCGTGGCGAACTGGAGACCGAACTCAACAAATGGATAAGTCAGTATGTATCGGATCAGGACAATCCTTCTCCAGGAGTCAGGAGCAGGAGACCCCTTAGAAAGGCAAAGATTGAGGTATCCGATGTTGAAGGTGAGCCTGGATGGTATAGGGTTAAGATGATGATACAACCTCATTTCAAATACATGGGAGCATCCTTTACCCTATCACTCGTAGGCAAACTGGATAAAGAATAAAAATAAAAAGGAGGATTTTATTATGGCATTGACAAGTTATCTCACACTGGAAGGTAAAAATCAGGGCAAGATGGAAGGAGATTGCACTCAAAAAGGAAGAGAAAAGACCATCTTAGTGTATGCAACCGAACATTTTGTCGAGATACCAAGGGATAGTCTGACAGGACTTCCAACCGGTCAGAGGATTCATAAACCATTTAAGATTACAAAAAGGATAGATCCATCTTCACCGCTTCTCTATCAGGCATGCACATCAGGGGAGCAGATGAAGACATGGCAACTGGATTATTACCACATAAACGACAAGGGCCAGGAGGAGCTCTATTTTCAGGTAAAACTGGAAAATGCCATCATTGTGGAAATCAAAAGTTACAAGGAAAATGTCCTCATAGAAGAATATAAGGCACTTCCTGATATGGAGGATGTCTCCTTCAGTTATACCAAGATTACATGGTCACACAAGACCGCAAATAAGGAATCCGAGGATGACTGGAGCCAACCAAAAACAAGCTAAATAAGGACTTGCCATGTATGAACAGAGATTGCTTGAGAGGATTGCTGCCTTAGAAGATGATGAACCTACTATGGTGGGAAGTGATATCTCTCGGGCAATCTCATCAATCACATCTCATTTAGAGAGGATGTTAAACTGCCGAAAAGGGGGGGCAATGATTGATAGTGATTACGGCATACCTGATTTTACCAATTTTCCCACAGAGAGTTTAAACAAAATGGCACAGAGCATAGCTGAGGATATCCAGAACTTCATTGATAAGTATGAACCACGCCTGGGAAATGTGAAGGTGAGTTTTGATCCAGATGAGGCTGATACACTATCTCTTAGATTTAAGATGAGTGCGGATCTGGTCTATAAAGGCAAATTCCATGTAACATTTGAGACATGGATAGACCCCAGTGGAAAAGTGAGGGTGGCAGAGTAAATAGTTATGAAGGAATATTACCAGAGAGAGCTTGCAAATTTGAGAAACCTTGGAAAGGAATTCTCCCATAAGCATCCATCTGCTGCACCCCTTTTAAGTGCTGAGACCGCAGATCCTGATGTGGAAAGACTGCTTGAAGGGGTTGCGTTCCTGACAGCGCTTTTAAGGAAAAAGCTGGATGATGATCTGCCTGAAATCATTCACAATCTGGCTGAGATCATTTTCCCACATTTTCTAAGACCCATACCCTCTGCATCCATTGTTAGTTTCAGTCCAAAACCAGCCCTGCAGGAAAAGGTCATTATAAAAAAGGGAATTTCCATTGCATCAAATCCCATAGACGATGTGAGCTGTATTTTCAGGACATGTTTTGACATAGAGGCCCATCCAGTAAAGGTTGAGGCAGTTGATACAGCAAAAGAGCCTGGCAAACCCCATAGAATCATTATAAGACTGAAAAATAAGACCCCCCTCTCCCAGTTTGACCCTGAACTCCTGTGCTTTTACTTAGGAGGTAGTTTTGTATATGCCTCTGAACTATTTATGTTTTTAAACAGATACCTGGATAGGATTATCATAAATCCTCTTTCAGGGGGAGAGCCCTGCATACTTTCATCAGGCCATCTACTTAACATAGGATTCAATACTGAAAATGAGCTTATTCCCTTCCCTGAGCATGTGTTTTCAGGCTTCAGGCTCCTTCAGGAGTATTTTATCCTTCCACAAAAATTTCTATTTATTGGAATCTCAGGATGGGATAAGTGGACCAATAGGGGTGATGGCACAGATTTTGAGATTATCTTTGAATTTAAACAGATTCCCTCTCCTCTTCCGGCTGTGGGATTGGAAAATTTTGTGCTTTTTGCCACCCCGGTAATAAATATCTTTCCCATGGATGCCGAACCTGTAACCCTGGATCATACCAAGGACAAGATCCGAATTACCCCGAGCTCAGAACATCCTGAACATATCCAGGTTTACGAAGTATCAGAAATCAGAGGTTTTACAGAAGGCACCGTTGAAAAGATAAAATACACGCCCTTTAATGTATTTTCCTTGGCTGATGAAAATCAGTTAACCTATCAGATAATACACAGGTTATCACCAATAACAGAAAAACCAGAGACTTATGTTAGATTTCTTTACACCAGTGCTCATCAGGTATTTAAAAACCAGACCCTTACAATTAAAACCCTCTGCACCAATGGAGACCAGGCAGAAAAAGTTCGCCTTGGGGATATTTGCATGGGCACTGCCACATCACCGGAGCTGTTTACATTCCAGAACATTATACCTGTTACATCTGCCATTGAACCTCTTTTGAAAAAAGACAAACTCTGGAATTTTCTCTCACATCTATCTTTGAATCTCCTGTCCATTGCAAATCTAAATGGACTCAAAAAGCTTCTGAGATTTTATACCTTCCCTGACAGCAGAGACAGGATAAAGGTCTCTGCCAATCTGAAACGAATTGATGGTATCGAATCCATAGATGTCAGACCTTCAAACAGGTTGATTGAGGGACTCATGCTTTTGGGACAGGAGATAGAGCTTACAATCAGAAAAGATAATTTTGCCTCTATGGGAGATCTATATCTCTTTGGAAGCGTGCTGAATGAGTTTTTCAGCCAATACACTCATATTAATTCATTTACACATCTTAAAGTCAAGGACTCAATAACAGGAGATACCTTTGAATGGAAAGAGAGAATAGGAAAAAGACACCTGCTCTAATAGATTATATCCTGGATAATACCAGAAAGTTCTCCTTTGTCCAGGCAGTCAGATTACTTCGTCTTATAATCACAGATGGATATCAAAAAAGTTTAGAAGAAAAGGAGATGGAGCAGAGGATAAGGACACGGCCAAAGCTCTCCTTTGACTTCCCTGGAACAGACATAACAAAGATAGAAATAATACAGGAATCTCCCTTAGTTTTTTTGATAACAGTTACATTTCTTGGCATTTATGGCTCTTCATCCCCGCTTCCCCCCTTTTATACAGAGGACATCTTAAGGGAGAGGGAAGATGATAGATCAATTACAAGGGATTTCCTGGATATAATAAATATGCCGCTGTATCCATTATTGTTTAAGACATGGTCAAAGTATCAGATTCCATATAAAATCATTGAAGAGAGGGACACCAATTATATTGAGAGATGTTTTGACCTCATAGGGCTGGGAGAGCATGAATTCAGAAGCCAGTTAAGACACTCATACCTGCTATTGCGTTATTTAGAACTTTTTACACAGTTTCCACGCTCGGCAGAATCTCTACGTGTTCTACTAAAAGATGCCTTGCGATTGGATAATATAGATATCATTCAGTGTGTGGAAAACAAACTACCCATTGAGAGGGATCAGTGGTGTCTGCTGGGAATATCAGGGAACAGGCTCGGAACAGATTCTATTATAGGTAGATATGTCCAGGATAGGATGGGGAAATTCAGGATAGAGATAAATGTAAATGACCCGGAAAAGTTAAACAGGGTTTTGCCTGATGGACCTGATTTTTTTCTAATGGAGGAGTTAATAGGCTTTTACTTGGCCAGTCCTCTTAAGTGGGATGTCAGGATAAATGTTGACCCGAATGTCATAAATACCGTGTGCCTGGGGGGGAGATACTGGAGCAGACTTGGGTGGAACACATGGGTATTTTCAGGAGAATATTCGGAAAAAGATGCCTTTACAATATTTTCCAATATAAAATTTAGTTAAAGGAGTTAAAGATGATAAATGTTGATCTTAAAGGTTTAATACTTCGTTTAAACAGCTTTTGCACCAATATCCTTCAGGCAGCAGCAGGATATTGTGTAACAAGGGGGCATTATGAAGTATGCATAGAGCACTTCATTTATAAGACAATTGATGATCCCCAATCAGACTGGAGCCTTATACTGCAATCCTTTGGAATAGACACTGCCAAGTTCAGGAAGTTCCTGGAGGAGACCCTGGAGGAATTCAGGACAGGCAATACAGGTAAACCAGTATTTTCCCCCATGCTCATAGAACTCATCCAGGATGCATGGCTGATCTCCTCAATAGACCTTGGGGATAAGAAGATTCGCTCAGGGGCACTGATGCTGGCCTTTCTTTCAAGACCCAATTACTATATGACAGGAAGGCATGCAGATATTCTAAAAGAGATAAACAAGGATACACTTCTTAAGGATTTCTCAACCATTACACAGAATTCCAGAGAGGTTCCAAAGGTATCCCATGTTCCATCAGAGGAGGAAAAGGAAAAGGGGCTGAAAGAGGGTGGGGCACTTAGCAGATTCTGTGTTGATTTTACTTCAAAGGCAAGAAATGGTGAGATTGACCCTGTGTTTGGCAGGGACAAAGAGATAAGACAGATAATAGATATCCTGGCAAGGAGAAGAAAGAACAATCCCATCTGTGTTGGTGAGCCCGGAGTGGGAAAGACAGCGGTTGTGGAAGGTCTTGCACTTCGCATTGTTGAGGGCGATGTGCCGGAGTTCCTGTCAAATGTTACACTCCTGGGACTTGACATGGGACTCTTGGAGGCAGGGGCAAGCATGAAAGGTGAGTTCGAAAACAGACTTAAGGGGGTGATTGAAGAGGTCAAGGCATCAGAGAAACCAATCATCATGTTTATTGATGAGGCCCATACACTGGTGGGTGCAGGGGGCTCTGCAGGGGGAAGTGATGCAGCAAATTTACTGAAACCCGCCCTTGCCCGTGGAGAACTCCGAACCGTTGCAGCCACAACATGGAGTGAATACAAGAAGTATTTTGAAAAGGACCCTGCACTTGCAAGGAGATTTCAGCTTGTAAAACTGGACGAACCTGATGTGGATAACACCAAGTTGATACTGAGGGGTCTTAAGGAGAACTATGAAAAATCCCACAATGTAATTGTTAGGGATGATGCCATAAGCACAGCAGCAGAGCTTGCCAATAAATACATCACAGGGAGGTTTCTGCCTGATAAAGCAATTGACCTCCTTGATACCAGTTGTGCCAGGGTCAAGATAAGTCAGAGCGCAAAGCCACCTGAACTGGAGGACATGGAAAGGAATATACAGGCACTTGAAAGGGAAAAAAAGGCACTTGAGCGGGACAGAGATAGCGGAAATGAGATAGACGAAGATAAATATAAAGAGACCATTCAGGAGATAGAAGACCTGGAAAAGGAAAGACAAAAGCTAAAAGAGAGATGGGACAGGGAAAGGGAAGCTGTCCAAATGGTAATTTCCATAAGGGATGAACTGTATAAGGCAGACGGAGACCAAAAACAGGAGATAAAAGCAAAACTTGAGGATGCCATTAAATCACTCAGGGATATTCAGGGCGATGATCCTCTGCTTCAGATAGAGGTAAACCCCGAGGTGGTGGCAGAGGTGGTATCGGACTGGACCGGAATCCCCTTAGGTAGAATGCTGAAAGATGAGGCGGAGACCATAGTAAACCTCAAGGATAGATTAAAAGAGTATATCAAGGGACAGGATCAGGCACTGGATACCATCTCAGAAGTTATCAGATCTGCCAAGGCGGGCATATCCTCACCTGATCAACCAATAGGTGTATTTTTAATGGTGGGACCAAGCGGTGTGGGAAAGACCGAGACAGGACTTGCCCTGGCGGAGATACTCTTCGGCAGCAGACAACAGGTGGTCACCATTAATATGAGCGAATTTCAGGAAAGCCATACTGTGAGCAGGCTTATCGGCTCACCCCCTGGATATGTGGGATACGGTGAAGGTGGTATGCTCACAGAGGCAGTAAGGCACAAGCCTTACTCAGTGGTCCTGCTGGATGAGGTGGAAAAGGCACACATTGATGTGATGAATCTCTTCTACCAGGTATTTGATAAAGGCATGCTAACAGATGGGGAGGGTAAAGAGATAAGTTTTAAAAACACCATTCTCATGCTGACCAGCAATCTGGCATCCGATGTAATCCAGGAGATGACCATGACAGATAATGGCCCTCCTGATATGGATACTGTAATCGGTGCCATAAGACCCATCCTGTCAGAACACTTTAAACCAGCACTCCTTGCCCGTATGAACATAGTTCCATATTACACTCTGAAAAAGGATTCCTTAAGACTTATTGTTGAGTTAAAAATGAACAATCTAAAAAAACTGCTTCAGGAGAACAACAAACTGAAATTGAATTATGGAAAAGCGGTCATAGACCAGATAACAGATAGGTGCAAAGAGGTGGAGACAGGCGCAAGAAATATTGAATACATCCTTAATACAAATATCCTCCCAAGGCTGTCTCAGAGCATATTAACCCACATGAGTAAGGGCGGCATGCCATCCCAGGTAACCATTAAAACCAATAAATCAGGCGAATTCATAATGAGTTTTAAAAATTAATTCATTTAAAGAGAGGATAAATACATGTTGTTAAATAAAGAGAAGTTTACATTTACATCCAATGCACTGGATAAGGACACCTTTTATGTTGTCTCATTTAAGGGTCAGGAGGGGCTATCACAGCTCTATAGATTTGACATCACCCTTGTATCTGATAAATCCGATATTGATCTTCAAAGTGTGCTCAAGAACCGTGCCAGATTCACGGTTAAAAGGGAGGATGGATCAGATATCAGGTTCAACGGAGTGCTTGCCTCCTTTGAGCAACTCCACCATGTGGATGAATACACATTTTATAGGGCAGTGCTGGTTCCAAAGCTCTGGTATCTCACCCTTACCTTCCACAATCAGATATTCCTAAATAAAAACCCCGTTGAATGTATAAAGAGTGCCCTGAAGGACGGGGGACTCACAGCCAATGACTATGAATTTAAACTGCAGGGTCAGTATGAAAACAGGGAGTATGTATGCCAGTTCAATGAGACACACTTTAACTTCATAAGCAGGTGGTGTGAGAGGGAGGGCATTTATTATTTCTTTGACCAGACAGGGGATACAGAGAAGGTGATATTTACTGACACAAAGATATCCCACACCAATCATCCTGCGGGGGATACATTTTACTATTCTCCTCCATCCGGGCTTGACCATGCAAAAAGGGAAGAGGTGATGCAAAGCCTTGTCTGTAAATATAACAGCATTCCTCAGAGGGTGCTTTTAAAGGACTACAACTTTATGAAACCCTCCCTTGAGGTGACAGGCAGTGCCCTTGTGGACAGGGATGGTATTGGAGAGGTCTATTATTATGGTGAGTATTTCAGGACACCTGATGAGGGGAATCGTCTTGCCAGGATAAGGGCAGAGCAGATACTCTGCACCAAGGAGGAGTTCTTGGGGGATAGCACCATTCCATATATATCCCCTGGTTATACCTTTAATTTACAAAATCACTACAGGAACAGCTTTAACCAGCAGTATCTAACTGTGGAGGTAAGCCATGAAGGATCGCAGGGGGGGTATCTCATAAGCGGAATATCTGAGAATCTATCCGAGCAGGAAAGAAAGGTATTCTATCAGAACAGTTTTAAGGCCATTCCTGCCGGGGTTCAGTTCAGGGCAGAGAAGAAGACCCCTTCTCCCAGGATATCAGGGACAATCAGTGCCAGGGTGGATGGAGAGGGTTCAGGCAAGTATGCCGAGCTGGATGAATATGGTAGATACAAGGTAAAACTTCCCTTTGATATATCAGGGAGGCAGGACGGCAAGGCATCCACATGGATCAGGATGGCAACCCCCTATGCTGGCTCGAATCATGGCATGCACTTTCCCCTTCACAAGGGCACAGAGGTGCTGATCACATTCATAGAGGGAAATCCTGATAGACCCATAATAGCATCAGCGGTGCCAAACCCGGAAAATCCCTCCCAGGTGGTTGACAAAGACCAGACCATGAACAAGATCACCACTGCTGGAGGAAACAAGATACACATGGAGGACCAGGAAGGAAAACAGAGGATTCTCCTTCAGAGCCCCACTGCAAAAACCTATGTCCGTCTTGGATCTCCCAATGACCCTGATAATGAAGGAAGCCATGAAGGAAGTGGAGAGGAACATGAAAAAGAAGACTTAGCGGGTATTAAGCTATTCACCATGAAAGGCCTTTCAATTGAGGCTGGCACTCTAAACAAGGTTATCTTAGGAGAAGAGACAGTTGCTGTATTGGGTATGCAGAATGAAATTGTTATTGGAGACAAAAATGATGTTACAATTGGGTTGGAAACTGGAATCTGCTTAGCGGGAGAATTTCATTATGCACCTTTTGATAATGAAATAAAAGAGATAAAAAACACAATAAATGAAAATACAATTGCCATCGAGGCACAACGAGAGCAAATCAGTGAGAGCATAACAAAAATCAGTGGTGAGGTTACTGAATTAAAGGGTGAGGTTACTAAATTAACTGGTGAGGCTACTGAATTAAAGGGTGAGGTTACTAAATTAAGTGGTGAGGTTACTGAATTAAAGGGTGAGGTTACTGAATTAAAGGGTGAGGTTACTAAATTAACTGGTGAGGCTACTGAATTAAAGGGTGAGGTTACTAAATTAAGTGGTGAGGTTACTAAATTAACTGGTGAGGCTACTGAATTAAAGGGTGAGGTTACGCAACTTCAGGGCGCACAGACTAAGCTATCAGGTGAGGTTACAAAACTCTCTGGAGAGACCACCTCACTGGCAGGGAGTATAGGACAGATAGCTGGTTTGATATCTTCGATTTAATATTAGGTGAAGATTTTCGGTTTCCATAATGAATAACCTCTAAAGAGCATTTACATTGTAAAGATAATAAATGAAGATAATAAAAAATAATCATCACTCACTATTTATCAAGCCATTTGGAATAAGGGGGAAAATCCATCTGGCATGCTCCATAATGATCCTGTTTGACCTCATAAACCCGGATGAACTATTGAGTGAACAGGAACTATGGCAGAAGATACCTCCTCTCCTGGGTGAGGGGGGAATAATTGATATGGGCATGCCAAAGCCAAGAGCTGAGGTGCTTGTAACAGGTAAGTGTTTTACACCCGGGGGTGAGCCAAGGCCCGCATCTCAGGTATCATTTACCGTTGGAAGCATAAATAAGACCCTGAATGTCTTTGGTAACAGATACTGGAAACTAACACCCGGGGGGAGATTCATATCAGAGCCTGAGCCCTTCACTGAGATGCCCATTACATGGGATAGGGGCTTTGGTGGCAGGGACTTTAAAAAGAATCCCCTTGGAAAGGGCATGGATAAGGTCACCATGCCTGATGGAAAAGAGGTGCTGCCCCTTCCCAATATAGAGGATCCCCAAAACATGATAGGCTCTCCATCGGATAGGCCTGAGCCTCAGTCCTTTGGACCAATTGACCTCATGTGGCCCCAGAGATTTAAAAAGAGGGGCACATATGATGATAGGTGGCTGAAAGAGAGATGGCCGTATTTTCCGGATGACATGGATTATGAATTTTTCAACATGGCACCTGAAGACCAGTTTCTGGATGAATTTTTCACCGGAAATGAGGCCATTGAGATAACCAACATGCACCCTGATATGCCCGTAATTAAATCCCGACTGCCAGGGATAAGGGCAAGATGCTTTGTTACAAAAAAGAAGAGCGTGGATGCCCCGCCGGATGAGGACAGCTTTGTTGAGGTTAATACCCTGATAGACACTCTGTGGCTCTTCCCTGAGATCCTGAGGGGACTATTAATTTTCAGGGGAACCACAGAGATTCAGGATGAAGAATTTGGTGATGTGAGATACATCTTTCTTGTAAATGAATCCATGGAACAGGAGCCAGAGTCCATTTCACACTATCTTGAGGAGCAGAAAAAGAGGATTGATAGAGGCCTGGTCATTGATCCTGCCCCCCTTGAGGCAGCAAAAAATAAGATAGCAAAGGCCCTTAAGCGTATAAAATCCCTTCCAAAGGAGATTGAAGAGAAAAAACTAAGGGCAATGGGAAAGGCCCCCAGGATGGATTACTCCCCTGATGAGATGGCTGAGAAGACCGAGCAACTGGTGAAAAATGGAAAGTCCCTCATCTCCCGGATGGAACGACAGGCACAGGAGATGCACACAAAGTGGGGGCATATGGTAGAGATTCCCCTTAATATTTTTGATCCCATGAAAGAGAAGCTGGATGGCACTGAGGCTAAGATAAAAAAGGCCCTTTCAAAGGCAAAGGAGTTAAAGGCGCAGGCACTTAAAAGATCAGATGAAATAAAACAACAGGTAAAAGAGAACCTCAAAAACCTGCCCCCTGATAAACTAAAAGAGGCAGGTATTGACCCTGACAATCCCTTTCCCGAAAAGGAAAAAAAGGATCCATGGCATGAAAGGGGATTTCCCCTGGTTATAAAGTGGCGAAAGGCACTGGAAAAGGACACTGAATCCATTAATAAACTAAACAGGATGGGCTTTGAAAAACGCACCATCAAGAGGGCCTGGCTGGGAATAAACCACGAGGAGATAAAAGAGTCTCCCCAAGATTGGGGACTTGAGCAGAAAGATGATAAAGAGATCTTTATACCAGAGGGCCTTGTGATGCCACGATTTCATGAGGCAACACTTACTGGTTTCAGAATAAGGCAGGATAAATGGTCAGGCCCTGATAAGGACTTTTTAATGAAAGGCTCTCGTATTACTCCACTTTTTCTGCCTGCTGTTGAACCAGATGGGGCACCGGTTATCAGGGTCTCTGATGAGCTTGAGGCATGGCTCATGGAACAGGAGGTGGGTGATGCCTGCTCTGTTATTGCATTAAAAGACGCAGAAGAATCACCTGATAAAGATTCAAAAAAGGCAATAGAATCTGCACTATCATTTCTTGTGGTTGTGCCCGGGGATCTGCCGGATAATGAATGGACTAAGTGGGAAGATACATACCCCAATTCAAAGAGACTCACTCTTCCAGAGGGAAACAGCCTGTTTGATCTTGTTAAAAATGATATTGATATAAGAAAGTGGGTAATGGATGAATTGCCTCAAGAATTTTCTCAAAAACACAATGTGGATATATCTCTTCCGGAACCGGGCAAGGCACCTGATGGTTCTCCCTTAGAGGGTGTTGCCCTTCCCATACCGGATATCAAGGGTATGGTTAATAAATTAATGGATGAGATTAAGGCATTTCATAAACCCAGGATAGATGAACTTAATGCCAAAAAGGCAGAGATGGAAAAGCAAGTTGAGGCAACCAAAAAAGAATTGGCTGAGAAATTGAGGAGCCTTGGCAAGGACCCTGATGAAATATTAAAACCCCAGGAAACACCCACTCGTAAACCATACTCAGAAGTGGGTAAAGATATTGCAAAGAGGATTAATCAGGAAAAGGAGCGCCTGAAAAGCCTGGGACAGCTAACCCCTGAAAATGAAGCCAAAATGGATGAATCCGCCAAAAAGGCCATCTCCATGGGAGATGATGCAGAAAAGAGATACCAGGAGGCACAGGGCAGGCTTAAGGATGCAAAATCAAAGATAGAGACGGCAAAGGCAGGCGGAATACCTGATGACATGAAAGATAAGTTTAAAGCACATGGTGTTGACCCGGAAAGAATCAAGAAGCTCACAAGGGAGGAAGTAATTGAAAGATACCAGATGAACAGGGACCTGAGCGGTGCAATACTATCAGGGCTTGATCTATCAGGGCTTGACCTTGAAGGTATAAACCTGGAAGAGGCCCAGTGCAGAAAGACAAGATTCTGCAACTGTAACTTAAAGGGTGCAATATTTAAACAGACCCTTGCCCAGGAGGCGGATTTTACAGGCGCAACTCTTGATGGCGCAAGGGTAGAGAAGGGCATATTCATCAGAGCAAAATTCAAACAGGCAAGTCTAAACAGCATGGAAATAAACCAGGGAGTATTCAGAGAGGCAGACCTTGAAGAGGCGGATCTGAGTTCATCGGATATTAAGATGAGCATATTTCAGAAGGCAAAACTTAAGAATGTGAAGTTTTTCAGTGTTAAGGCAGAGATGAGCGTATTTTCAGGGGCAGATGCAACAGATGCAGACTTTAAAGAGGGCAGATTCTTTAAGTG
The DNA here is from genome assembly GCA_027032655.1 of Desulfobacteraceae bacterium. Taxonomy (GTDB): domain Bacteria; phylum Desulfobacterota; class DSM-4660; order Desulfatiglandales; family JALVMZ01; genus JALVMZ01. The sequence goes on along the minus strand of JALVMZ010000015.1, from coordinate 2,909 downwards.
TCTGTTCCAGGGGACAATTTTACACAACGCTGATTTTTCATCTGCCACCATTCAAAATACAATGTTTTTTAAAGCAAAGGGACAGGATGTGAAATTTACAGGTGCAGACATGAGCAAGGCCAGAATGGGTGGAAATGCCCAATTCCCGGGAGCAGATATGACAAATATCAGGATGAATCAGGGATGCTTCAGGGAATCTGATCTTTCAAATAGCTCGTTCAGGGGAAGCAAAATTGAGCGGAGTATGTTTGAGGGGTGCAACCTCAAGAACACTGATTTTTATTTGGTGCCTGCAAAAAATACAAGGTTTTCAAAGTGTGACCTTGAGGGTGCAAATATGAGAGGGGTAAATCTATTTCAGGGCTCACTCAGGAAATCCAGGCTGGTAAATACCGATTTGAGGGATTCCAATCTATTTGCAGTGGATTTTTATAAGGTGAAGATGGGAAAGACCAGGATTGAAGGGGCAAATCTGAACAGAAGTCTTCTAAAGGGACGGGTGCAGTTTTTGACTAATGGAGAGATTGAATGACAAAAGATGAGATACTGAATTCAATAAAGAATAATAACACCATTAGAAATTCAGACCTATCGGGTATTGACCTGTCTCGGACGGATCTAACCGGTGGAAGGTTTGAAAATGTCTCCTTTAAGGGTGCCAATCTCAGTGGGGCAAACATACAGAAGACAGGATTTAAAGACTGCGACTTTACTGGTGCATGTCTGGATGAAATTGAGCTCACCAAATCAGCCATAAGAAAGATTGTTCTTAAAGAGGCAAGCCTGAAGAGGATAAAATTTCACATGTGCGTTATGAATGGACTTGACTTTTCAGGGACTGACTTAAGCGATGCCACCCTTAGCTGGTCAGCATTTCAGAGGGCAAACTTTGAAGGTGCCAATTTTAAAGGTGCCCTACTGGAAAAGGTAATCATGGGTAAAACAAACATGAAGAATGCGGATCTTACCGGTGCCAGGCTAACCAAGGTTACCTTTAATGGAGCAGAGCTAAAGGGGACAAACTTTCAGGGAGCAAGCATGTTCAAGATTCTCTTCCTTAAATGCGACCTTGAAGGGCAGAACTTTGAAGGAATCAGATTCTCACAGGTAAATGCCAGTGAATCAAATCTAAAGGGGGCAAATCTTTCAGGTGCTGAGATATCCTTTTCCAATTTTCATAATGCGGATCTTACAGGTGCAGCACTTCAGGGGGTAAAGGGAGACAATACCATGTTCATGGGTGCAAATCTCTTCGGTGCAGACCTGAGCAGGGGACACTTTATCAGGTCATATTTTGGAGAAGCAGAGCTCAGCCAGGCAGATTTTTCAGGGGCAAATTTGAGAAACAGCTTTTTTACAAAGGCAATATGCAGGGCAACCCTTTTTAAGGGTGCCAACTGCCAGTATGCAGACTTCTCATATGCAGACCTTACAGGTGCTGACTTTACCAGGGCAAATCTATTCATGGCAAGGATGCACAAGACAGTTGAGGATCACACCATATGGGATGGTGCAATTAAGGCACCCATAAGGGGTGTGGATAAGGAACTGGCAGAAGCAGAGCAGTGGCAGCCAGATATTAGATAGGGGAGGTAAATTATTATGGAATGTATCTTAAATGAATTACAGGAAAGCCAGCCGTGGCTGGAATATGGAAAGGTGGTTGGGTATAAGGATGAAAGCATTATTGTATCTCTATCAAATGGATATATTCAGGCAGAAAGGGCCATAAGCTGTGTTGTAAGGCCTGAGAAAGATGATACCGTCCTCATCTCCATGGACGCCGAGGGCAGGTGTTTTATCCTATCTGTGCTTGTGCGGGCACAGGAATCGCAAAAAACAGATCTGATCTTCAGTGGAGATGTTACAATACGGGCAGAGCAGGGCAGGATGAATCTCCTGGCAGATAGGGATATAACCATTGGATCAGATGAAAATCTCAGTCTTGCATCAGAGCAATTCTCTCTTCATGCCAGGAAGGGTAGAGTGGCGGTGGATAAGATATCAGTGCTTAGCAGGGTGTTTCAGGCAAATATAAAAGGGGTCAAAGTGGTATTTGCTTCAATGGAGCAGATTATTGGAAGGCTTACCCAGAAATTAAGAAATAGCTTCCGCTTTATTAAAGAACATCATGAAGTTCAGGCAGGTTCAGCCAGATACCTTGTGGATGATATGCTCAGCATGCACTCTAAAAATGCCCTTCACATGGCAGAGGAGATTGTTACCATAAATGGTGAACAGGTCCATTTAGGTTAAAAGGAGGGATAAGTTATGTTTATGCTCACCATGGGAACAGGCACACAGCTTGGTTTCCCGGATGTATGTTTAACCCCGGCAGGTCCGGTTCCAGTGCCAATACCCTATCCTGATACAAACATGAGTATTACATCAATGCCAGTGGCATTTAATGTGCTGGCAGACTGTATGCCTGCACTGATGCAGTTATCAGAAGGACTTGTTAGTTTTGGGGATGATGCAGGTGTGGAACTGGGAGTAGTATCTCATATGATAAGCGGTCAAACAGATTACTTAGTAGGATGTTTTACAATTCTGGTGGATGGTATTCCTGCCCAGAGGCTCACCAGTGTTACGGGCCAGAATGCCATGGGGGTCCTTCCCAACAGCCCTGGAATGAGTATCGCTCCCAGCCAGATAACAGTTTTAACCCTTGGATAATAGAGGAGTGATGATATGAAAAAGATATGGATTACATCCCTTATAAAAGATAGGGGCATTATTGGCCATGTGCTTCAGATAGCAAAGGATTACTCCCTTGCTCCGGATGGACACTTCTGGATAGATGACCTCAAAAAGATGGCATGGCTCCCACCACTTGAGGAGATAACATCTCCTGACAATGCCATCTGGGTTATTGTGGGAAACAGGGAGCATCTAACACCAGAGGTGGC
>JALVMZ010000014.1 GCA_027032655.1 Desulfobacteraceae bacterium | reverse complement strand
GCCCCTTGGGTCTGAAACTCCGATACATATCAAGGAGAGAAGGAATATCCTTTTCCTTTAATTCTCTAACAGAAAACTCCTTGCCCTTTTTATCAATGAAAGTAGCTTCTAACACCTGATAGCCTTTTTTAATGAATTACTGGACATCAACTCTTTCTTTAATCAGTTTATCAATGACAGATGGATCTGCTATGGTGGAAATGTCTCCCAGTTGGTCATATTCCCCTGCTGCGATCTTCTTCAGGATTCTCCTCATGATCTTTCCACTTCTTGTCTTGGGCAGGGCATCCGCCCACTGAATAACATCAATGGTTGCAATGGGTCCAATCTCTTTGCGAACCAGTTTTACAAGCTCTGCCTTCAGGTCATCGGTTCCCTTTATTCCTGAGTTCAGGGTAACAAATGCATATATTCCCTGACCTTTCACCTTATGAGGGAAACCCACCACTGCCGCCTCTGCCACTGAAGGATGAAGCACAAGGGCAGATTCTATTTCTGCTGTTCCCAGCCTGTGGCCTGAGACATTTATTACATCATCAATCCTTCCTATTATCCAGTAGTAGCCATCCTCATCCCTCTTGGCACCATCCCCTGAAAAATACATCCCCGGCACCTGGGAAAAATAGGTATCTATGAATCTCTGGTGGTCACCGTATATTGTCCTTGCCATTCCAGGCCATGGTCTTCGGAAACATAGGACGCCTTCCTGGTGAGGGAATTTCACCTCCTCCCCTGTATCATCAATTATCGCCGGGTCAACACCAAAAAATGGAAATGAACATGAGCCAGGCTTTATGGGAGCAACTCCTGGAAGTGGGGTAAGCATGTGGCCACCTGTTTCTGTCTGCCACCATGTATCTATAATCGGGCACCAGTCCCTTCCCACATAATGATAATACCATCTCCAGGCCTCTGGATTTATGGGTTCACCCACGGAGCCGAGCAATTTCAGGGATGAAAGGTCATGTTTCAGGACATGTTCAGGCCCCTCCCTGGAAAGGGACCTTATAACTGTTGGGGCTGTGTAGAATTTTGCCACTTTATAGGTTTCAACCATCCTCCAATATCTATCATATGACGGATATGTGGGGACGCCTTCGAATAAAAGGCTGGTGAAACCATTTATAAGCGGGCCATAGACACTGTAACTGTGTCCTGTAATCCATCCAATGTCAGCAGTGCACCAGAACACCTCATCATCTTTCAGGTCAAAGACCAGCCTGGTTGTCATGGCAGAATATAACAGGTATCCACCATGGGTGTGAACCACACCCTTTGGTTTTCCTGTGCTCCCGCTGGTGTAAAGGATAAAAAGTGGGTCTTCTGCATCCATGATCTCTGGTTTCACATAATCCTGGGATACTTCTGATATTGCCTCCTGCCACCATATCTCCCTTCCGGGGTCAAGGGTTATGTCCCTGTCAGTTCTCCTGTAAACAATCACCTTCTCCACATTATCAGCGCTCTTTAATGCGGCATCCACATTATCCTTGAGGGGGATTAATTTCCCGGCCCTGTAAGAGCCATCCACCGTAATTACCATCCTGGCACCACAATCCTTTATGCGGTTTGAAAGTGCCTCAGCACTGAATCCACCAAATACCACACTATGAATTACACCTATCCTTGCACAGGCAAGCATTGCAATGGGCAGTTCAATTAACACGGGCATGTATATGACAACCCTGTCTCCCTTCTTTAAACCGTTTGCCTTTAAAACAGCCGCCATACGGTTTACTTCTCTGTGGAGTTCCGAATATGTTATGGTCCTCCTGTCTCCTGGATCATCCCCTTCCCAGTAATATGCCACTTTATCCCCAATTCTATCCAGGTGCCTGTCAAGACAATTATAAGTGGCATTTATTTTTGCTCCTTCAAACCAGGCGATTTCACCCTCATCAAAATCATATCTTAAGACCCTGTCCCATTTCCTCTCCCATGTGAGATACTCCTCTGCCTGCTCCTGCCAGAACCCCTCTGGCTCGTTAATTGATCTTTTAAACATCTCCTGATACTGGTCCATTCCTTTTATATAGGCTATTTTCTGATACTCCTCCAGATGGGCATCATACATCTTTGGCTTTTCTTCCATGGCTCTCCCCCTTTTTTAAGAGTAATAAAATGAATATAAATAAATTTTATTTTGATAAATTTTTATCATATATTTCAGGAAATTGATAGTATAAATCATTTATTTGACCCATAAATCTGCTTATGATAAATCAGAGCACAGTGAAGAAAGAATCATTTAAACATCAATTTTTATTGGTCGAATGACCTGTGGTTGGTGTATTTATCAGTATTCGCAGATACAGGAGCCCTTTTTGGCCACTTAAATTTCTATTGGTGATATTTTGATCAGGAGGTATATGATATGAAAAGAGCGGTTCTATTTTTATCCTTATTGTTTTTAGTTTTCATATGCTCAGGTTCCCATTCCCAGCAGATACCCACTTATAAGAGTCTGTGTGCACAACTGAAAGATCTGCCTGGCTGGAAGGCGGATAAATGTGAAGGTATGAACATGAGTGGGAGTGCAATGGGAA
>JALVMZ010000013.1 GCA_027032655.1 Desulfobacteraceae bacterium | reverse complement strand
CTCGTTTCATCATCAATTATAATATCAGGTATCTCTTCTCTTTTTTCAGGCGTGATATAAGACACATCAAGCGGGGAATAAATGGATATGGCCTCCTCATATGGCAGAAATCCGTGTTCAGCCATTCTCACATTTCTCAGGCGATACAATTCCTCTTCTGCTTCAGCAGGGATAACGCCTCCGATATTTAACATCATTGATTGATACTTGATGAGATTTTCCCCTGACATTACCCTTAAAATATCCTCAAGGATGGCCTGATTTTCAGATTCTTTTGACCTGAAATAATACACTCCATCAAAGGTTACATATCCATCAGGTATATCATATACCTGATCCTTATCACTTATTATGATTATGTCTATGGTTTTAAAAAAGAAGAGATGAGAAAAACCCTCTCCCTCTTCTGAGAACATCCATCTGGCCAATCTGAAGGGATCTGCTAAATGAAGCCTTTTTAACCAGCTTATGGACGCTGGAATGTCCAATCTATCCTTTTTCCATATCTCCACATCCAGTATGTATTGCCATTGTTCCTCAGTGGCAAGGGCAAGTAGCTCAATGGAGTCATCCTCTCCCACCTTCTTTATTATCCAGAAGAGGTCCTCTGAGGAGAGTGATTTTATAAATTCGCCTGGATTATCAAGGTCGAGAATCCTTTTTATAACATGGGAACCTGTGGTAAGGGAATGAATTTCTTTTAAGATCAGTTCCTTTTGCCTTTTTCTATAAGCTTCTATTTCAAGCACCTTTCCTTTATTCATTGTCCTGAAAATCCTGAAAAGATAGATGTTTAAATTCAGTAGTTAATCTACCTGATTTACCAGATAATCTCCATAAAAATTTCAGTGAAGTGCTTTTTTATGAAAGAATAAAATTCTCTTGACATTCAATTTATCATCCATTAAATGAGTCATCCTGATAAGGGTCAGGTGCCTTTTATGGCTTAATAGGGAACCCCGTGAGAATCGGGGACCGGCCCGCGGCTGTGATCGGGGACGAAAGCTGTAAAATGCCACTGCCCTGCACCAAACTTTTAGAAATTTCTGTAAATAGCCCTTTAGATTTTTCTTCATACAATACTAAGTAGCTATAATCAGATTATAATTGAGAGTTTGGTGCAGGATGGGAAGGCGCAGCAAGTAGGATGATCCGAGAGTCAGAAGACCTGCCTGATCCATTCAGGTTTGACCTTCGCGGACTGGGGTTGACCTGAGCAGATCCAGAGGATAAAACGGGAAATCCCCGGATCGAATATTATTCGGTCCGGGGATTTTTTATTGGAGGTGATTTTATGCATATTTACTGGAGAATAATGCAGGATTTAAGAGAGTTGGGAGAGATGATTGTGTTCACAGACCCTTCGCTCCTTCGAGAATATAAAAGGTGGTGCAGGCGAAACAGGATCACCGTGGGAGCGGAAGAGATAAACATATTTTTATTTCCATTATACAACTGAAAGGAGGTAGCCCATGAAAAGGATTTTCACATTAATTACGATTCTTGTCTGTGTATTTCTCAGTAATGAATATGTAGCATCTCAGGAGTCCTCCGGGCCAGTTACAATGAAGGAAGTGGTTGTAACAGGCACTCGTTTTGAAAGGGAGATTGAAAAGGTTCCGGCCAATATCACAATAATCACAGGGGATGATATCCGTGCAAGTGGTGCACAATCAGTGCCTGAATTGATTCAATTTCTGGGTGGAGTAATTGTTCGGGATCTGAACGGGAATGGAAATAACCAGGTGGTGGATATGGGTGGATTTGGTGAAAGCGCTGATAGGCATGTGCTGGTGCTGGTGGATGGCAGGAGGGTTAATCCCATTGATATGTCCGGAGTGAGATGGACAACAATACCCATTGAAAATGTAGAAAGGGTTGAGATACTTCATGGTTCAGGCTCGGTGCTTTATGGAGATAATGCTGTTGGTGGGGTGATAAATATTATAACAAAGACCATTAAAAGAAAGCACGAATTCAGGGGAGAATATGGCGTAGGCAATCTGGATACAAAAAAGGGGACCATGGAAATGGCCTTTAACCATGGTGGAACAGGAATTCAGTTTGGGTTTAATAGATTCAGGACAGATGGATACAGGGATAGGTCAGAGGCACAGAGAAGCAATTTTAATTTTAAGATAACTCATGATACCGGTGGTGTTATTTCATTATTATTTGAAGGAGATATAAGCTCTGCAGATTATCAATGGCCCGGTTCTCTTACAGAGACCCAGATGAATCAAAACAGAGAGCAGAGCCTGAATCCCAATGACCAGGGCAGTGATGAAGATATGACCGCCCTCATGGGATTGAGAGCAGACTTTAATGATAATGGTGTCCTGACACTTAATCTCAGTAGAAGGGCTGAGGACAGGGAAAGTGATATGGCATCATGGTGGAGTTTTATGTGCTTTGATGTCACCACCCATGGAATAACCTCGCAGTATGTTCTTGATCGGAATCTATTTTCCAGGGACAATCGGCTAACACTGGGGGTGGATTATTACAGAACAGATTATGAGGCCTCTCAAGGGGCATTTAAGGGGGCAAAGACAAACAAATATGA
>JALVMZ010000012.1 GCA_027032655.1 Desulfobacteraceae bacterium | reverse complement strand
AACAAGCTGAATAGATTGATATCAGAGCTTCAGGGAAAATTAAAAATAATAAATGATCTAAAATCACAAAAGACCGGACCTGTTCATCTCTTAGATGAAATAGCAATGGCAGTGCCCAGAAACCAGCTCTGGCTAACATCTTTGACAGAAAAAAATGGAATTCTTACATTAAAAGGCACAGCCAAGAATAATAAAGTGGTGGCGAATTTTATGAGAAACCTTGAAAGATCAAAATATTTCAAGACGGTTGATTTAAACGGAATACAGGTGAAATTTCTTGATAAATTCAAGGTAAAGGTCTCAGACTTTTCACTTACCTGCAAAACAATAAATTACCAAAAGAAAAAGCCAAAGAGTGGAAGAAGACGAAAGAGAAGGAGAAGATAATAAATACTTAAAATGATATAGTGGATAGGTGAATTAATGGAGACACAGAAAATAATAGATAGAGTTGAAAAGATAAAATTACCTATAAGACTGCTTATATTTTTTGGTGTTATTGGTGCCCTATGTGCTTCATATTTCTTTCTCCTCTATCAGCCAAAAATGAAAGAGATAAATGAGCTCAAGGAAACAATTAAAGCACTGGAACATAAGATACAAATTGCAAAGGTTAAGAGCCGTAAGATAAAAAGGCTTGAAAAGCAGCATGCTGAGGTCAAGGCCAGATTCCAGAAAGCACTAAAACTACTTCCTGAAAAAAAGGAGATACCATCACTTTTAACAAATATCACTGAACTGGGGAAGAATTCTCATCTTGAATTCCGTATATTCAGACCCATGCATGAAAGACCCAGGGACTTCTATATTGAAATACCGGTTTCCATTGAAGTTACAGGGACATATCATAATGTTGCAATCTTCTTTGACAGAGTCGGTCATATGGACAGAATTGTAAACATACTGAATGTTTCCATGAGACCAAAGGAAGAACTTTCCAATGTTCTTGTCACAAAGTGTGATGCCATAACATATAGATTTAAACCAACAAAAGCAGGCAAAACCAGGAAGAAGAAAAAATGAGAAGAGTTATTATTTTTATAATATTATTCAATCTTTTGATCTGTGGGGAACTCCCTGCAAAAGAAAAATTAATTTATAAAGATATGAGACCTCAGAAGGTGCTGAAAGCAACCGGGAAAGCCGCTATGGTAAAAGAAAAAAAATACTTTTACAGTCCTGAAGGAAAGCCGGATCCATTCTTCCCTTTTGTCCTCCTGGGAAAAAAGAGCTTAAAAGAACTCAAGATGCAGCCAGGCACAGACCATTACACAAAGATGCTCGCATTACTTGAAGAATTACGAAGACCAAAGACTGAACTTCAAAGATTTAATCTTCAGGATATTACGGTTACCGCCATCATCAAAAAGGGCAACAAGGTAATGGCAATGGTAAGGGGGCCTGATAAACCAATCGGTTATATGGTTAAAGAAGGGACATATATCGGAAAGAATGGCGGCGTGGTAGAAAAGATTATAAGTGAAGAAAGAAACACTGAAATGGGAAAACAGCTCATAAGAAAGATTATTGTAAAGGAGCCGTATCTTGATCAGGATGGAAAAATAAAATATAAAAGGATCGAATTAAATATGCCATAAACCTCTTTCAAGGAGAGTATAAATGAAATGGTCATCTTATAAGAAACATATTGTTATTATCGCTTTCTTTCTAATACTATTTCCCTTAAATGCCCGTGGAAATGGAAGCAATATTATTACCAATATTAATGTAACACAGGGCAGAAATGAGACCATACTCAGTATTAAGGGAGAATACGGCTCGTATCGGGCATTCAGCATGAAAAAACCAGCAAGGCTTATTATTGACTTTCAGGGCACAAAAGCTTCTTCAGAGCTTCAGAAGAGCTTTGACCTTAAAGGACCTGTTGTAAGCAAGATAAGAGTGGGTGAAGGCCCGAACAAAATAAGGATAGTTATTGATTCAGCAAACAAAAAAGAGCCATTCCATTATAATATCAGACGCACCGAAGATAAACTTCAGATAAGGTGCTGGCTGCCTGGAAAGAGAAAGACCGCTGTGTCATCCATTTTTCATAAGGAAGGAAGAACCACTCCTGTATTTCCAAGGAAAGAACTGAGCGAACTGCTTGGATTAACGGGAAAAGAGGGGAAACAGAAGACATCAAGAATACCCAAATATACAGGCGAGAGGATACAAACAATAGATTTTTATAAAGAGGATCTTCACAATGTATTTCGTCTATTTGGGGAGATTACAGGTAAGAACTTCATTGTTGATGACAGCGTTCAGGGCTCACTCACCCTGAGTTTAAGGGATGTTCCATGGGATCTGGCAATGGATATAATAACTGAAATGAAAGATCTCAAACAGGAGCAGAGAGATGGCATAATAATTATAAAACCCAAAGCAAAAGGTTCAGAGGCAGAAGGGGAGCTGGTGGTAAAGCCATTTTCAGAGCAGGCGCTCTATCCTGCAAAAATAAGGCAAAAGGAGATGAAGGAAGAGCAGGAGGCAAGGGATCTGACCTTAAGGGCTCATAATCTTGAGCAGGAAGGGAACCTGGAAGGGGCATTGAAATTATATGAAGAGGCC
>JALVMZ010000011.1 GCA_027032655.1 Desulfobacteraceae bacterium | reverse complement strand
GATATACATACCACCTAATGGAACGGGTGGAGTTATTACCCTGAATGAGACTCAGAAGGAATTAAATGATACCGTTGGTGTAATCAGTATGGCAGGAAACCTGCTTTATGATTTTGGAAAGAGGCGGTCATGGATGTGGAATACCAGAGGCTCTATTTATCAGACTCATACATTTGAATATGAACGGTTTGATTTCACACAGGCCAGGGTGACAACAGGTCCATGGTGGATGGGGAAGAAGGGTATATTCAAGATGCCATTTGGTTACAGTTTTAATTTTTTTGAACATGATACACTTTTTACCAGACGGGAATTCAGTCCCAATTATGAATACTTTTTTACTCCCAAGATCAGCCTTAAAGGCACATGGACTCATTACAGGGATCACTACATTCCAGATCAGAGAGAAGGAGAGAATAATACCAACAGGATTATGGAACTGAATCCCAATTTTTATTTTAACAATCGAAGGGATATAATCTCATTTTATATCTCTGATGAGATGTTAAAGGCAAGACAGCCGCGGTATTCATATGATGGGACAAATGTTGCTGTTTCCTATTACAAAAAATTCAAGTGGTTTGGCACCTGGGATATGGAGTTCTATTCAAGGTTTAAATATTCAGTGAGGGAGTATCTGGCACCTGCATTGCTATGGCCTGCTGGCTATCTGAGGAAAGATAAGAGAGGAAACCTTTATACTGTATTGAGTCGTAATTTTTCCAGGCGTTATTTTGCTTCCATATCATTCAACTACATAAGAAACGAATCCAATACAGATTTATATGATTTTACCAAGTTTGTGTATGGATGTAATATTGGTTTTAAATTTTAATAAAATATTCAGGGTGCTGGGCACTGTCCTGATAATGTTAACACTTTTCTTCAGGACGGAGATGATTTCCAATGCCCAGATAACAAAGACTCCCCTTGAAATGATAAAAGAAAAGGAGATCCAGAACAGGGATACAAAGGGAGAGGTATTCTTGGGTTGTGTTCTTACCATACATTATCCTGTAAATGGCATTGAACCGGCAAAGAGATATTTTCCCTTATTGCTTGAGCTTGCAGATGTTTTAAATACGCCCATCAGAAAGGGTTACCGAATAGAGCTCAAGGGATATACTGACAGCAGTGGATCAAAAGAAAAGAATCTCGAGCTTTCCAGAAAAAGGGTGGAGAAACTTAAAAAACTGCTTGTGGATAAATTCTCTATTGCACCTGATAGGATTAAGGGACAGGCTCTTGGTGATATGAATCCTGTGGCTTCTAATGAGACTCCTGAAGGAAGGGCAATAAATAGAAGAGTGGAAATTGAGGTGTATGGAGATGTAAGAGAGGCGGTAAGATATCTTAATTAGAACAAATATAATGAGGAGGTTAAGATGAGGATTTTAAAAATATCTGCAATGTTTATAATAACTGCGCTTTTCCTCATTTCAGTTCCAATAACGGTTTTTTCTCAGGTAAGCAGGGGCATGGGAGTTGAAAGGACACTGCTTCCTGATGATTTAAAGGGGATGGAGGTAAAGGATAACTTTATCCCTCTGGATGAGAAGCCTGTGGGGGTAATACATGCCATGAGAGGGCATGTGGTGGTGGTTCATTCAGACAGAAGAGGCGCATACTTTGCAATGGCAGGAGATAGAGTGTATGTTTCTGATAAGATTTATACTTTGAAGAATAGCAGGTGCAGGGTAAGGTTTAAAAATGAAGATATAGTAAGCATGGGCACTGAAGGTCTCTTCAGGGTGGATGATATAAAGGTGGTGCCTCAGAAGAAAGAGAAGAGGTCCTTTTTCAGTCTTCTGAAAGGGAAGGCAATGTTCTATGCCATGAGACTGTTCAGGTTCAGGCATACGGATTATAAAGTGAAGACTCCCACTGCAGTGCTGGGAGTAAGAGGGACCAAGTTTGGAGTGCATGTGTATAAGAGAGGGAGTGAAAAGGAGGCATCAATTAATATTATGATAGCAGACAGCAGGGGAAGTTCACCAATTCATCTGGCCCAGGCAGGGGGTGGATGGGTTACAAATGCAGTATGTTATGTGGGGCAGATTGATGTAGATGGTAAACCTGTTAATCCAGGGGAGATGTTTAATGGTGAGACAGGACAGGTGGAGCCAGCGCCTCCATCCATAATGAAGGATTTTGAGAAGGACACACAGGTTGGGGGTGAAGGAGGAGCAAAAGGAGAAGAAAAGGCAGAAGGAGGTGAAGAGGGGGCACAGGCAGGCACAGGGGAAGGGAATGTTCAGGAAGAGAGTGCTGAGCAGAATGAGGAGCAGACCCAGACAGTTCAGGATCAGACAGGGACAGATGTGGAGCAAACATACTACCAGGGGAACACAGAGAGGACCTCGGACCGCCCTACTGTTCATAAGGGTTATTTTTCTGCCATGCTGGCATATACAAATGGAACCGATTACCTCGAAAATGTTTATGTAAGTAGCTCAATACAGGACTTTGACTCTGATGATGTTAAGGCTGATAGTATTATCTGGCCTCAATCGGATTATGTGAAGGCAACTGGTGGTTCATCCTCTCCATATGATGACCCATATATAAATGAGGTTGTAACGAATGGAAGCAGTTCAGGGGACCTTGGAACAACCCACCCTGTGACATGGACAGAGATAGGACACAATCAATACATGGAATGGGGATACTGGACCCAGACAAATCCGATAACAATAGGGAGTTATGATTACTATTTCGATAACAAGGGTTATTATATATTTGGTGAGACCACAGCCTGTGATGTGGTGTCAGGCATGCATGGTAGCTTTACATACAGTGGTGATGCTTGGGGCACATACTTTACACCAGATACAGGTATTGATATGAGTGGAACATTCAGTTGCAATGTGAATTTTAATAGTGGTTCCATCAGTAATTTTAACATGACGGTATGGCAGTATCCTTCTACTCAAGGTGGATACTATGCATCTATTACAGGTGCCAGTGGGAGTTTTTCGGGTAATGGTTTTGAGATAACAGGTGGCACCTGGGAGTTATATGATACGGATGGACTCTACTATCCAACACATAAATCCGCACATGGTGCTTTTTATGGGCCAGATGCCCAGTATATAGGAGGTGCATGGGGGATGAAATATGATTCTGCTAACGGTGCGGTTGGCATATTCAAGGGCAGTAGATGAATTGATAGCGCTGGAAAAATTTCACGAGAATTATATGTGTTTTAGTTTTCATTTCTTTAATGCCACCATATTTGTATGGTGGCATTTTTTCGGGGTCCAAAACCTCTGAGATTCCTTATTCATGAAGATACTAATAGCACCTCAGTTTGGATTGGGTGATGCATTGATGAGCACTCCTGCAATCAGGATATTGAAGGAGGAAATAGAAGAATCTCATATTACTGTATTTACAATAAAAAAGGAGATACGCGATATTTTTTATTATAATCCATTTGTGGATAATATTATCTATTATCCCATGCTTAAAAAAGGCTGGGGGCTTTCTTTCCTGTATTTGATAAAAAATCTGTTTCATACATATGATGTGACCATAAACTTTTTTCCATCAAACAGGATGGAATATAACCTGTTTTCAGTTCTTACGGGGTCTAAATTAAGGCTCGGTCACAGGTATCTCGATCAGAATATGGTACAGTTGAATTTTTTAAAAAATAGACTCATAAAGGAAGACTCTGCAATTCATTGTGTAAAAGAGAATGTGAAGCTATTAACATTATTGGGGATCCAGGTAAATTACATACCGGATATGGTTGTGAGACTTAAGGACGATGAGCTAAATTGGGTAGATGAATTTATATCAAGATATGAAGGGATATTTGTGGGAGTTCATGCAGGTTCAAGCAATCAGGATGGCCATTACAGAAAGAGATGGGGAAAAGAGAGATTCCTGAGGGTGATTAATCATTTTAAAGATTTTTCTTTTTTTCTTTTTGGAACAGATGAAGAGAGTGAAGAAAACGGATTTTTATTAAAAAACTCAATTCATGGTAATGTTGTGCCAATTATAAACCGCCCTATCCGTCAGATTGCATCTTTAATCAGTAAAATGGATATCTTCTTAACCAGTGATAGTGGACTTATGCATCTGGCTTCGGCATTAAGGGTGCCCATAATTGCGATTTTTGGGCCAACAGATCCACACCGGGTTCATCCATGGGGTGCTGATTATAAGATAATAAGAATTAATATGGAATGTTCCCCATGTTTTTATTACTCACCAAGGCCTCTCAGATGCTCAATAAATGAAAGATACAGATGTCTTGACATTCCACATGATATTATAATTGATGCAATACACGATTTTATACCAGAATCAAAATTGCAATTTTAATAGACAAGAATATAAGAATTGTCAGATCAGCTTAGTTTGGATTTCAATATGTTCATAAATCCCTGTGATTTACTGGAAGGTGGATTGTTATTATCCTTGGATTTTTTTATTTTTTCAGGCCTTTCCATTGTATGGATAAGTGTAATACTATCCGGAGCTATTCCTATCAAGAGCCATTTGTCTTTAATTTCAACTATTGCAATTGAATGTTTAGCGCCCAGTCTGATATTGCCCACAATACGAATTCCATAGTCTCCTCCAAAGGATATAAGACCTGGACGAAGTCTCTTAACTATCAAAATGAGTCCGAAAAAGATACCTAAAAGAATAAAGAGGACTCCACCCACCTTGAACAATAATTGAAAAAGTTCGGCCTCCATGAGCTTTTTAAATCTCCTTTAACAGTCTGTTTTCCTGAGATTTTTCAATTAGTTCTGAAAATGCCCTGAGGCTATTTTCAATTTCTTCAAGCTCACGTGTCCTTTTAACGGGTATCCCCCTGTTGCCATTTTCATCAAGGGCATCAATTACAGATTTGATAGTAATTTTTTCAGGGTCAACGGCAGGCTGGTAACCTGGTTCCATTTCCTCATTCGTGCTTACTTCTGATATCAGTCCTGCAGATAGGAGCTCATATATTATCTGATTTACCAGCCTTATGGGTATATCAAGCTCATGGGATATCTGGTTTGCTGTGGGAGGTGAGTTTCCAGACAGGAATTTTTTCAGTATAAGATTTACTATCCTTATTGACAATAGCCTCTTGAATCCCGGACTTACATTCATTGAATCCTTTTCGAATTCATAGGTGTTTACATTCTGATATGCAAAGGATATTTCAGCTCCCATAAGGACAATGAGCCAGCTTACCTGAAGCCATAAAAAGAAGAGTGGCAGAGCAGCAAAGCTGCCATAAACTGCGTTATACTTAGTAACATGGATCTGGAAATGTATATATACCCACTGGAAAAGCTGATAGATAGTTCCTGCTGATACGCCAGCAATGATTGCAGATGATATATTGACCTTTGTATTTGGTAAAAACATGTATATAAAGATAAAGAGTATCCATAATACACAGTATGACAGGAGCCCTACCATTGATATTAGTAATGGAGATATATCATGGAGAATCGATATCCTATTTACAATATGCTGGACGCTTGTTGCAATAATAAGTTGGGCTGCACTGGATACAATAAACAGTATAGGACATATCAAAAGGGCAGAAAGATAATCAGTTACCTTTCTTGAAAATGATCTGGATTTCCTGACTCCCCATATATCATTAAATGCATTCTCTATATGAGAAAATATCTTTATTATGGTGTAGAATAGGAAAATCACTCCAATACCTGCTATCATTCCACCCTTTACATTTTCAAGCATTGCATTTGAAAATTCCAGTATCTTACTGGCAACCTGTTCCTGACCTTCGAATCGGGTAAGAATAAATGTCCTGAGTGTCCTTTCAAGCCCAAAACCCTTTGCAACTCCAAATATCATTGCAAAGACGGGCACAATAGATAATAGAGAATAGAAGGTAAGCGCAGATGCCCTGAGATTTAGTCTGTCTTCGTGGAATCCTCTTATACACAGGACAAGTATTCTCAGGATACTGAGAGGTATGGATTTATATGCGGGGAGGTCTTTACTCTTTATTCGCCAGATTTCTGTTCGAAGAAATCCTGATAGTCTTTTAAAAAATCCAATTAAAGGAATTCTATTATTCAGCACCTGGTATGAACTCCTTCGGTCTTGTTTCAACAAGATGGATGGCATCTTCCGGGCATGTTACCTGACATAGGCCACATCCCATGCATTTATCAGCCAATACAGTGCTTTTTGTCTCTGTTTCATCTGTCCATGAGATTGCTCCAAAATAACATCTCTCATGGCATGTCCCACAACCAGTG
Organism: Desulfobacteraceae bacterium; assembly: GCA_027032655.1. Lineage (GTDB taxonomy): Bacteria > Desulfobacterota > DSM-4660 > Desulfatiglandales > JALVMZ01 > JALVMZ01. Next base: position 1,636 of record JALVMZ010000011.1, on the reverse strand, counting down.
CAGAGTTCAGGTTCAATCTCAGCCCTGAATCTGCTGGGGGCTATAACATGGATTCCCCCCTTAATGAGTATGGGCATTGTCTGGCAACAGCAGGGACAGCAGTTACATATAAAGTGCTCCACATCATAGCGATTCAGGGTAACATGGATAAGCCCCTCTCTTTCAGCCTGTGAGAGAATACCCATTGCCTCTTCTTTACCTATCTTTCTGCCTGTTCCTCTTGCAATTGTGTAATCTGCTGCCCTGTTCACCTGTATGCATGTCTCAAGGGAGTGGTCACATTTCCTTGCTGTAAGCCTGCAGGTGCACTGTGTGACAGCAAGATTCCTGGCATTATTTATTATCTCTCTTACACTCTCTCCATCCAGGATATGTGTCCTTGCCTTAAGAGTTATATCCACCGGGATTATTCTTGTATGGGGTTTTTCGGTTACCTGGCTCAATCTCTTTGCAATAGCGGGCCATTCCTTTTCCATAAATTCCTGCCAGAGGTTGAGAAACTCTTGTGGTGCATCTTTCCAGAGGATGGTTGCATCGTGAAATTGAACCATGTCCCTGCACATCCTGTATGTGGGAGGTTCTGTCCTTGTGGAAGGGAATACAACACCCTTTAAAAACAACTCATGCAACCTTTCTTCTACCTCTTCATATTTAAGTTTTATTTTTCCCTGAATATCTTCTGCTGTTGCAGGTAATAAAAGGAGTATCCTGGCATCGGTTTCATCGGCAAGCATACTGAATAGTTGAGGAGCAATCTTCGAATCCTTCAGGCCTATCCTGGCTGAGAGTTCTTTATAAAGTTTCATGTTTACTCCATGGTATCCTTCATGTGTCATTTGTTCACCCTCAGGTTGAAAGAGGTCAATGGATAATTTAGGTTTAAATCAAATATATTGTATTTTGACTTATTATTCAAATATAAAAAGAGTGTTAAAAATAAAATTATATCTTTTTAATGATTAACTGCTGCCAGGTATAGAATGGAAATACTCAATCGTAAAAGCTTATCATCCTGTTTAAAGAGAGATGATTCACTTCGAATTCCATAAAGGGAGATTTAATTTACAATAAGCACAGAGGCGCTTTTTACTCCCTGTATTACCTTATTTGATACACTGCCTAAAAAGAATTCTCTTACTCCTGAAATGCCTCTTCTTCCAAGGACAATAAGGTCATAACCTGAATTGGCTTCATCGATGATATCTCTTGCTATTCCTTTCTTTCTATTCAGTATCTTTATATTGATATTATTATCCTTGAAACCTGAATCATTTAATTTCTGCTTTGCCCTACTCATTGCATTCATTACCAGCTCTTTCTTCTTATCCTCTATGGAACAGAATGCATTTCTCTGGGAATGGAAATACGGGGTTAATTCAGGACTCTGCATATCGCAGATATTGGCTGTATCAGGGATGATGCTGAAAAGTGTCACCTCGCTGTCCCTGGAAAGTGAATCTGATACAAATTCCACTGCCCTGAATGCATTCTCTGATTCATCCATTGCGATTAATATCTTCATAAAGACCTCCTTTAGATAATTCAATTTTTATATCAGATTAACATATTAACTGATAAAAATCATCAAACTTCCACTGAATCCTGACATAAAATATACTTTACAATATATATATTC
>JALVMZ010000010.1 GCA_027032655.1 Desulfobacteraceae bacterium | reverse complement strand
GCGGATAACAGTGCGGATAAGGATAGTTCTTTGAGGCTCAGGGTTATAAGTGATGAGGGTATTTTGGGGTATGTGGTGATAAACGGGCATTTTTCTGAGCCAGAGCATCCCTATCCTATGAGCCATCATATATAGAGACCGGGGTATCCAGGGGTGATGTTGCGGTAGAGCATGTGAGGATTACCAACATGAGGCTGAGATGCCCTCAAAAGTGATGTAGCAGTTAATAAATAAGATGATGATTTAGTTTGCTGAATTTTATGGTTCTAAAAGAACTGCCCTAACAGGTGAGCCATCAAGATCTGTTAATTTTAAAGGGAGGGCAATCAATGTGTACTCCTTGGGTTTTACGCCATTGAGGTTTACGCCCTCTAATATAGTTATCCCTGCTCTAAACAGTTTTTTATGGATGGAAAATGTTGGTGTGCCGAATTGCTCTATAGAAATATAATCTATTCCAACCAGAAGAATATCCCTATCTAATAGGGCATCTGCCCCATCATCACTGAGATATACATAATTCTTTGAAAAGTTTTGAGAGGTCTTCAATTCAGAATTTTTGGTCTTAAATAAGATTCTTTTTATGCCTGGATTAAAGCGTTCCTTTATTATTTTTGAATCTATTACATCATCAGGAACCTCGATTATCTGAACCTTGCCAATAAATGTGGAGATGTCAATCTCGTCTATTTTTGCTCCATCATTTAGGAAATGAAATGGAGCATCCAGATGGGTTCCCGTGTGTGTGCTTAGCAAGAGTTCCGTCATATTACAACCCGAAGTCTCGATAGTGCATATGGGCCTCTTTTTAAATTGGGTATCTCCAGGATATCTAAGCATCTTTTCGTGGATATTCGTGGATATATCAATTATCCTCATGGTAAATGCCTCCTGTTTAGGTGATATAGATTTTTCCTATATGTTCTACAATAAAAATGGGCATATCAAGACTTCAACTGACATAGACTCAGATTTTTTTAAATAACTTTCCGTAAATACCAGAACAAAATATACTTTAAAAGAGAGATCTTTTAAAATATTATTAGAAAAAAGTGAAGAAATTCATACCACTATTATTTGTGGTAATTATAAAATTATATATTATACAGGTATGGAGGTTTAATTATGAAGGTCAAAAAAGAGAAGGTAAAGGCATGGGTTTATCTCAGAAATTACAATATTTATGGAAATCTTTTTGTTACAGAAGGAACCAGATTATCTGACAACCTTAATTCCGCACTTAAAAAGCAGGATTTGATCCCAATGACAGATTGCACTATCTATTCCCCTGATGGAGGCAATAAGAGAGCGGATTTTCTCCTGTTAAATGTTAGTGCCATATCATTTATTCATGTGGGAGAGAAGGATGTCATATAAAGGGTCATAAGAGACAACTGGTGGCATCTTATGACCCTTTGGAACCGTTGTTTTCAGTTTTCTCTTGTTATTATTTTCCATCCATCATAGCTGAGATATCTGATTGAGGATCTGATATCTGCTTAATATCAAACTTTTCAACCAGAATTTTTGCTACCCCTGGGGATAGAAAACCAGGCAGTGTAGGCCCGAGCCTGATTCCTTTAATACCGAGTGCCAAGAGTGCAAATAGAACAGCCACAGCCTTTTGTTCATACCATCCAATATCAAATGAGATGGGAAGTTCATTTATGTCGTCCAATCCGAACACCTCTTTTAATTTAAGGGCTATTACCGCAAGGGAATAGCAGTCATTACACTGACCCGCATCAAGTATCCTGGGAATTCCTCCTATATCGCCGAGGTCCAGCTTATTGTATCTATATTTTGCACACCCAGCAGTAAGTATAACAGTATCTTTGGGGAGATTTTTAGCAACCTCTGTAAAGTATTCTCTGCTTTTATGTCTTCCATCACACCCTGCCATAACAATGAATCTCTTTATTGCCCCACTTTTGACCGCATCCACAACCTTATCTGCCAGGGCAAGCACCTGTTCATGCGCAAATCCCCCCACAATCTTTCCTGTTTCAAGCTCAGTTGGAGGTGCGCACTTTTTTGCAATTTCAATAACCTCGGAGAAGTCCTTTGTTCCACCTTCACTTCTATCAGGTATGTGTTTAGCACCGGGATAATTTACGACTCCAGTGGTAAATAGTCTGTCAAGGTATGTGTTATCCTTCTTTAAAGGAATAAGACAATTAGTGGTAAGGATAATAGGGCCATTGAAGGATTCAAATTCCTTGTTCTGGTGCCACCATGAACTTCCATAATTTCCTATAAAGTGATCGTATTTTTTGAATTCGGGATAGTAATTTGCCGGTAGCATCTCACCATGCGTATATACATCCACTCCTGTTCCTTCAGTCTGTTTGAGCAATTCTTCCATATCTTTCAGGTCGTGCCCGCTTATAAGAATCCCAGGTCTGGATCCCACCCCAATATTTACCTCTGTTATTTCTGGATTTCCATAAGCTGATGTGTTTGCCTTATCCAGGAGTGCCATAGTTGTTACTGCAATATTCCCCGCTTCCATTATTAGGTTTAACATCTCTTCTGCTGATAGATTTTTGGTTGTTGATTCCAGGGCCTTCATCAAGAACTCATATATGGCTGGATCTTCATGTCCCAGAATGGCAGCATGGTCGGCATAGGCAGCAATCCCCTTGCAACCTATTATTAACATCTGTCTCAGGGACCTTATGTCTTCATCTGCATCTGCTGTAATCCTCAGTTCATCTGAATTGGCCTTCTGCCAGATAGCATCATCATCTGACGGGGTCCATGTGGCTGAATCATGAATCTGCTCTGTAAATTCCTTTCCATATTTTTCATAGTAGGCCTTTTGGAATTTATCTTTTAATTGATCTCTATGTTTGATTGAATCTTTTATTAATTTGATTATCTTATCATTATCCCAGGCAACATTGGTAATAGTAGTAAACAGGTTTTCGCATATTAGTCTGCCTGAAACCCCATCTTTTATACCCAGTTCTTTCAGCCGGTTTTCCCATATGGATATGCCCTTTGTAACATAGATAAGCAGGTCCTGGAGATTTGCGGTATCCTCAGGCTTGCCACATACACCTTTAACGGTGCATCCCTGGTTTTTGGCTGTTTCCTGACATTGAAAACAAAACATGGTTTTACCTCCTTTATTTTTTAATTTGATAATAAGACATTAACATCGCATGGAGGACTTTTCATTGATTTAAGTCAAAATTTAGAAGATTATTAGATGTCTGGTAATTCTTTCGGAACAGCCGTAAGTGATCATCTCCCATTCAGGATATTTTTGACTGTTTCTCCGACCTTTGCCACATTCCGAACCACCGTGATCCCGGATGACTCTAAGGCCGAAATCTTATCTTCCGCTCTGCCCTGACCTCCTGATATTATAGCTCCTGCATGTCCCATTCTTTTGCCAGGTGGAGCAGTAAGTCCTGCAATAAAGGCAATTACAGGTTTGTTGAATTCTCTGGATATGTATTCAGCAGCCTCCTCCTCGGCACTTCCTCCAATCTCTCCTATCAATACCACAGCTTGTGTATCAGGATCATCTTTAAACAGCCTGAGATGATAAATGAAATCAGAACCTATTATAGGATCTCCTCCAATTCCAATGCAGGTTGATTGTCCAAGTCCTTCTCTTGTCAATTGATCAACAACTTCATAAGTAAGTGTTCCACTTCTGGATATAACCCCCACATTTCCCTGTTTGTGGATGTGCCCTGGCATGATCCCAACCTTTGTTTTCCCTGGTGAAATAATCCCGGGACAGTTGGGTCCGATGAGGACACAATCCTTATCTCTAATATATTGTGCTACTTTAATCATATCAATGGTGGGTATGCCTTCAGTGATACAGACGATTACCTTTATACCTGCTGATGCAGATTCAATAATGGCATCTGCTGCAAATGGAGGTGGAACAAATATACATGCTGTATTGGCTTTTTTCTTTTCAACCGCCTCTTTAACCGTGTTAAATACAGGGACATTTAATACGGTTTGTCCTCCCTTGCCAGGTGTTACCCCTGCTACCACCTGGGTTCCGTATTTTAACATCTGCTCTGTATGGAAAGAGCCTTCCTTCCCTGTTATACCCTGAACCAAAACTCTTGTCCTTTCATTTACCAGAATACTCATTCTGTTCCCTCTTAATTGGATTTCAATACCTGCTCTGAGACAAGCCGGGCAGCCTCTTCCATGTCCTCAGCAACAAGAAACGATAGCCCACTTTCAGACAGAATCCTTCTACCCTCATCCACATTTGTGCCCTCAAGTCTTATTATCAGTGGGACCTTTATTTCAACTTTTTTTGCAGCACTTACAAGTCCTCTGGCAAGCACATCACACCTGAGTATCCCACCAAAGATATTTATAAGAATGGCCTTAACCTTGGGGTCTGACAGGATTATCTCAAACCCCCTTTTTATCATCTCTTCACTCGCTCCTCCGCCTACATCCAGAAAGTTAGCTGGTTCTCCTCCTGATGCCTTGATCAGATCCATGGTGGCCATGGCAAGTCCTGCACCGTTTACCATGGCACCGATGTTCCCATCCAGTCTGATGTAATTGAGATTGTATAACGATGCCTTTTGCTCAAGGGGGTCTTTCTCATCCGGGTCATCGAGGGATTGGAGTTCTTTGTGCCTGAAAAGGGCATTATCGTCTATATTAATCTTTGCATCAAGTGCTATTACCTTATTATCCTTTGTGATTACAAGGGGATTTATCTCTGCAAGGGAGCAATCAAGCTCCATAAAGAGCCTGTATAACTTTGCCATGGTTGAGATGATCTGACCTGTTATGGACTTATCAGGTAGGGGATCAAGTCTATATACAAGATTCCTCCCATGATATGGCAGCCACCCTGTGGATATATTGATATATTCCTTCCATATCATGTCCGGGCTCTTTTTTGCCACCTCTTCTATCTCCATGCCGCCTTCAGGACTGAATATCATAACAGGGGATGCCAATGAACGATCAATGGTCAGTCCCAGATAGAGCTCCTTTTCAATATCCACTCCTTCTTCTAAAAGAACTTTTTTCACCCTTTTGCCTTCTGGCCCTGTCTGTGGTGTTACAAGGGGTTTTGTAAGTATATCTCTTACTGCACTTTTAAGCTCTTCCAGGGAGTTAGCCAGTTTGATGCCTCCTCCCTTGCCCCTACCTCCTGCATGTATCTGTGCCTTTGCAACCCATGGAGGGCCATTAATTTTTTCTATTTTTGCGGACAGATCATCTGTGTCCGTAATAAGCAGACCCTGGGGGACCTGAATTCCGAATTCTTTGAATAGAGATTTTGATTGATATTCATGTAGTTTCATCGGATATCCACCTGATAATATTTTTAGATGAAACTTATATCTGATTTTAGCAATGAATTGTCAAGCATAATCCTTTAGAATATTTTTGACAGAGTGCAATATTTAATGCAAAATTAATATTAATGGGAAAGGGGTTGTGAGAGATGAGGAAGGTTCCTGTTTTTTGTATCTTTATATTTCTGTCCCTTATCATAGTAGATTATGTATATTGTAAAGATATGACAACACATAAAGGGAGGGAAAAAATGAGTGAGAGTTCAAAATTCACCCAGGAGGATGGGAAATTCTTGATATCCTTAGCACGGAAGACCATAGAACAGAGGCTCACAGGCAGAAAGAATTCTGAAATAAGATATGATAAAACACTCCCTCCCAGGTTTTATGAAAAAAGGGGCACATTTGTAACACTGACCATTAATGGCATGCTGAGGGGCTGCATTGGCCATATAGTGCCTCAGGAATCTGTATTGGAGGGTGTAAAAGAAAATGCGCTGAATGCAGCATTTAGAGACCCCAGATTCAGTCCTTTGAGAAAGGATGAACTGGATAAGGTAAAGATAGAGGTAAGCATTCTCACTGACCCAAAGCCTCTTGAATATAAGGACCCTCAGGACCTATTATCCAAATTAAGACCGGGTATAGATGGAGTTATTATAAAAAAGGGATTTCATCAGGCAACCTTTCTTCCCCAGGTGTGGGAGCAATTACCTCAAAAAGAGGAGTTTCTGAGTCACCTGTGTATCAAGGCGGGGCTTAATGCTGATGCATGGAGAAGGGAGAAACTGGAGGTTCTGACATATCAGGTTCAGGCATTTGAAGAGGATTAATATCAGATTAGATGATAGGTGAAAGGCGATTAATTATATGGTCAATAATAGCCACAGGGATATCCTCAGTAGTTACCCAGCTAATTACCATCAGGGAATTTCTTACCCAGTTTCATGGAAATGAAATAACCATATCCCTTGTCCTTTTTGCCTGGCTCATAGTAAATGCACTTGGAAGTCTTATTGCAAAACCATTTAAATCGGGCTCTTTCATCCTTTACAGTATTTTAACCTTTCTTATAGCAGTATGGTCTCTCCCCCAGATAATATTTATTAGATTATTAAGGGATTATATATTCATCCACGGGGTTTCCCCCGGTTTTTATCGCATTTTTTACTATATAATTATTGCAATTACCCCATACTGTTTACTTGTTGGTTTTGTCTTACCTTACTCTTTAAAGGTGATGGGATCTTTTTCTAATCCAATCAGGACGGGGACACTCTATGTGCTGGATAATATTGGGGATATAGGGGGAGGCGTCCTTTTTAGTTTCTTCCTTGTTTACTGGTTTAAGCCATTCAAGGCACTGGTTGTTAGTTCTATCGGACTTATCTTGATATCAATAATGATGGTGCTGGTAAAAAGACGGTATTATCTTATTATTCTTTTTTCAATTATCTCTGTTGGATTCTTTTATATTGGATTTTCAGGAGATATTGAGCTCTGGACCCTTGAGGGACAGTATGGGAAGATCCTGAGTTACATGGAATCCCCATATGGCAGGATTGTGATCTCATCGGAATATCCTCAACATACCTTCTGGGAATCAGGAGTTCCTTTTTATTCTGATGCAAACATAGTAAACAGTGAAGAGAAGGTGCACTATCCCCTGTGTCAATTAAGTAATGTAAAGAGGGTATTATTAATATCAGGGGGGCTGGGTGAGACATTAAAGGAAGTCAAAAAATACCACCCTGAGAGGATCGATTATGTGGAACTGGACCCATACATGACAGAGTCAGCAATCCAGTTGGGGGTGCTGAAGAAAGATTCAAATGTGAATATTTATAATATGGATGGAAGAAGATTTGTGAAATCCACCAATATCAAATATGATGCAGTAATAATAGATCTGCCCGAGCCTGATACCTTTCAGATAAACCGCTTTTATACAGATGAATTTTTTCAGATGGCAAAAAGGATACTAACTCCTGAAGGGGTCCTTTCATTTAATCTTGAATATTCTCCAAATTATATAAGCAGGGTGCGGAGTAAGAAGTTATCAATCATATATAATACTGCCAGAAGACATTTTAAAGATGTCCTTATCATACCAGGGATGCAGGCATATTTTATTTGCAGGGATGGCCCTATTACATACGATATTCCTGAAAGACTGAAGAAGCTCTCAATTGAGACCTCCTATATTAAGGGATTTTACAGGGGCAATGTGACAGATGAACGAATCATGATGATAAATGGGATTATTAAGAAAGATGCGAATATAAACAGGGACTTTGAACCCAGGGCAGTTAGTATAATGTTCAGGGAGTGGTTTTTTAAACATGGGAGTTCCCCAAGAGTTTTTTTCATTATCCTTATCCCATTAACCATATTGTATGTGTTTTTAATAAAAAGGGAGGAGTATCTGCTCTTTACAACTGGAATGTGCAATATGAGTGCTGAGATGCTCATAATCCTGACATTTCAGATTATTCACGGATATGTTTATTTAAAAGTGGGGGCAATAATAACATCATTTCTTGGCGGGCTTCTGCCCGGTGCAATCCTTGGCACATGGGTCAAAGA
>JALVMZ010000009.1 GCA_027032655.1 Desulfobacteraceae bacterium | reverse complement strand
TTTAAAAAGAGTCCCTTTGATAATGTGCCTGACCCTGTATTTTTCTATTCATCAAGGTCACACAGGGAGGCACTTACCCGGATGCTCTATGCAGTTCAGATGAGAAAAGGGGCTGCAATCCTTGCGGGTGATGTGGGTTCCGGCAAAACCACTATAAGTTCAGTGTTTTTAAGAAAGATCTCTCCTGAGGAATACAAAATAGGTATTATTTCAAATCCATGCACAAATCCTGTTGAATTCTTGCAGGATATTGCCCTGAAATTTAATATTGATCCTGTTCCAAAGACCAAGGTGGAGATACTACACGTCCTGAACGAGAAATTAACTGAAAACATCAAAAGAGATTATGATAATGTCCTTGTTATAGATGAGGCACAGATACTTGGAGAAGATACATTTGAAGAGGTTAGACTGCTGCTTAATCTCCAGCTTCCGGATAGATTTCTAATTACCATTATCCTACTCGGTCAGCCGGAGGTTATAAAAAAGATAAAAAGGATAAAACCTCTTGCCCAGAGGGTAGCAATAAAATATATTTTAGAATCACTTAGCCTGGAAGAGACCATAAAATATATCTTACTGCGTCAAAAGGTGGCGGGAGGGAAAAAAAATCTTTTCACCAAGCAGGCAATAGAGATGATTTATGAACATTCCAAAGGCATCCCCAGAAATATAAATAATATCTGTGATATGGCTCTGCTTGTGGGTTTTGTGAAGAAAAAACCAATAACATCAGATATCATAAGGATGGTGATTGAAGATGGTAATGTTATCTGAGGAAATAAAACAAGCTTCCCGGAAGACAAAGAGGCCCAAAAGCCAGCAAGAAAGAAAGATTTGGATGCACACAAGTTCATTTTTTAACGATAAGGAAGAAGAACAATATCAATCCGCTCCACCAACTCTCAACAGCCAGGTGCCAGAATACTATAATGACCTCATGGAATATGCACGCTCTATCCCTCAGAAAGTTAAAAGTGATCAGGTGCTCTCTCCATCTCCGGTGCTGGCAATATTACACAAGGTAATTGAGAAAGGAGTTATTGACGAACTTTATAATTACGCGATTCAGAGGATAAATGAAGAGGGCTTCCCATCACAGAGTATTGGTGTTACTGCAGGCTCCCTTAAAATAGGACAGGGTCTTGAATATAACATGGAAGAACTTCTGAAACTTGGTATAGCAGGTTTCTTCGAAAATGTGGGTATGTATATGATACCAGATAGTATTCTTGAGAAAAGGGGTAAACTTACCCCTGATGAAATGAATATTATCAAACAGCATCCCTACCAAAGCGCAAAAATAATTGAGAGAATGGGAGAAGGTTTTAAATGGCTTCAGGAGATTGTCCTTCAGGTTCATGAAAGATGGGATGGAACAGGTTATCCGAGGAGACTTAAAGGGGAGGAGATACTTGAACCTGCAATGATAATAGGCATCATGGATGTATATATAGCGATGATAAAGAAAAAGCCTTACAGGGATAGATTTTTACAGACAGAAGCCATAAAGAGTATTATTGACATCGAAAAAGAGAAATTTTCACCAAGGGTAACAAGGGAGTTTTTAAAACAGATAACCCTCTTCCCCATAAACACATATGTAAAACTCAATAACGCTGTGATTGGTAAAGTCATATCAACCAATAAGGACAACCCAATGAGACCAATCATTCAGGTCCTATATGATGGAGTGGGGAAGAGGATTAATGGAGGGAAATTTATCAATCTTAAAGATAATCCCATGTTACATATTGTGGGCACCCTTGATGAAAAGGATGTTGTCAATAAGCTCTATGGGAGGTAATTCTCCTATATGAAAAAGATAAATACGATTTTTCATATTGTTTTGCTGATAATCGTTTCCGGGATTTTTATCTGTTCATGCACTTCATCAACAGCCATTAAAGGCACACCTGTAAATCAGGTAAAGCTTCCAGAAGACAAGAGATTTCCAAAAAGATTGTTAAAAGGGAAAACAAAGGAAGAGATATATGCTTTGAGTAATGTTACGGAAAATAAGACATTTAAAAATATAAATGGAGTTCCCGAATACAGAATTGGCCCTCTTGATGTTCTGGAGATCACTTCCCGGGTAGGAGATAAGAGTTCAACCACAACCATAACGGTTAATACCAGAGGCATGATATCCTATTCTTTCCTGGATGATATCTATGTAAATGGTTTAACTCCCAGTGAAGTGGACAGGATACTAACAGAGAAATTATCCCAATATATAAAAAAGCCAAGGATAGATGTCCTTGTAAAAGAGTTCAAAAGCAAAAAGGCGATTGTGATGGGGGAATTTACCTCAATCCGCTCTGCCGCATATGGCACTAAGAGGGCATCGGGGATAATATACTTGAAGGGGAAGACCACTTTGATGGATTTAATATCTCTTGCAGGTGGATATACAGTAGATGGTGACATTAAAAATACCAAACTTATAAGAAAAGGAAAACCTTATATAATAAATCTATACGATATTATTGAAAAAGGAGATCAAAGACTAAACATAATCATAGATGATGGGGATATAGTTGAGATACCGGAATTACCTGAATTTGGGGAAAGAGTATATGTAATGGGAGAGGTGGCATCTCAGGGTGTATATGCACTAAAAGATGTAAAGGATCTACTTGGTGCGGTGAGTCTGGCAGGTGGATTCACTCCTCTTGCAAAGGAAGAAAATACGCTGATTATAAGGGCCGTGGGGCCGGGGAAAAAGCCCCTTGTTATGATGGCTGATCTTAAGGCCCTGTTCAGAAAGGCGGACATAACCCAGAACATACCACTTGAAGATGGTGATCTTGTATATGTTCCCAGGATGCTCATTGGAGATATAAATGAGTGGATAAATAATCATATGCCCTTGTTGAATTTCTTATTCTATCCCCACGAATTTGAATCAAGATACTTTTTAAGACAGTATCTTCATTTTGATAGGAGATAATTAGAGGGGTGCATTAGTTTTGACCCAGTATGATGTAAATCTCAGGGAATACTGGAGGGTGTTGAAGAAAAGGAAGATCACAGTTCTCATTACTGTGATTATATTTGGGATCTTTAGCACATTATTTGCCATAATAAGGGCACCTGTTCCTCTTTATACTGCTGTTTGCTCGATAAGATTTGAAAAGGAACTCCCCATTCAGGGTCTGAATATAGGCACCCTTTCCTGGTCAATGGGAGAGGATATTGAAACCCAGCTATCAGTAATAAAGGGACACGAAGTTTTACTCAGGACAGCCGTAAAACTGGGTATCATTCCAAAATCCCTTTCGTTGGATAATGTAAACCTTAGTCCCCGGATTATCTCTACAATCTATAAACTTCAGGATAAGATCCAGGTTTCGAGGGAAAAGTTTACTAATATAATAAATATTAAGGTTACAGATACAGATCCGATATTTGCTCAGAAACTAGCAAATACAGTGGCACTTGTGTACAAGGAAGTCCATGCAGAAGAACAGACAAAAAAGACCCTTGAGGCCTTAAAATATATTTCTGATCAGCTAAAAAAATTCCGCTCACAACTCAAGGTAGCTGAAGAGGAATTTAACCTCTTCCTGCAGAAAAATCAGATTGTATCAATTGATCTTGAAAGTGAAACACTTCTTGTGAGGAAGAAGGAATTAAGAGAAAAGATCCAATCCATAAAGGGAGCAATAGGGGAACTGGAAGGGATAAAAAATAAACTTACCAGATTCATACAGAATCCCATTGGCACAGGAAATGAGTTTTACTCTATCTATGCAACAAAACAGTATCAGGATGCACAAAGCAATCTGGTTACACTTATATTAAAAAAAGAGTCTCTATTAGAAGACTACACTTCCAGACATCCGAAGGTGATTGATATACAGAGAAAGATACGAGAACAGGCAAAAAAGATGCTTCTTATGATAAATATCCAGTTAGAATCTCTCAAAAAGAAACAGGCTGAAGTGCAAAACGAAATGGATATTGTGGAAAGAAAGACCCAGGACCTTATGGAAAAAAAGCTTGAATATGATAGGTTAAAACGAAAAGTTGATTCCCTGAACGACATGGTTGTCATGCTTGAGCAGAAGAATCAGGAGGCCTCCATAAAAAAAGCGGAAAAACCAGAGGAAGTTAGCATTGTAAGACCAGCGATTGTGCCATCCTCACCCATAAATCCTCCCAAGACATTACAAACCGGTATAATGGGGACAATAGTGGGATTATTACTTGGAATGATCATTGCTTTTATCGTTGAGACCTTTGATACATCATTGGGGGCAATTGAAGATGTGGAAGAAACCCTTGGCACTCCGGTTCTGGGTGTTATACCTCATGTAAATGCAAAAGATCTGCTCGATAGCATTGCAAGTAAAAAGGATAAAGAAAGAGGAGCTGAATTTATAAAAGAAGGAAGTATATCCTTAGTATCCCATTTCGCCCCTAATTCCTTAATAGCTGAAAGCTTCAGGGCCTTAAGGACAAATATTCAATTTAAGGATGTTGAAAGAAAGATTAAGGCAATAGGTATTACCAGCGCATCTCCCCAGGAGGGCAAAACACTGGTAGCGGTGAATCTGGCAATAACAATGGCACAGGCAGGATTAAAGACCCTTCTAATTGGAGGGGATCTCAGAAAACCTGTTATTGGAAGCATATTTGGAATAGAATCTGTACCAGGTTTTACAGACCTTTTATTTGGAAACTATAGCCTGAAAGAGATAGTAAGGGGTATTACTGACTTGATAATAGGAAAAATGGGAATGAGTGGTGCAATGGCCACCCCTGGACTTGATAACCTCCACATAATCACCACAGGAACACTGGTAGCAAACCCTGCTGAACTAATTGACTCAAAGGCGATTGATGATGTAATTGAAAAGGCAAAACAGGAATACGATTACATAATCGTTGATACACCTCCCATACTTTCAACTGCTGATCCACTTATTATTGCTCCAAAATTAGATGGTATATTAATGGTTTACAGGGTTGGAAGTGTATCCAAGGGACTGCTTAAGAGATCCACTCTCCAGCTCTCTCAGGTGAAAGCAAATCTTATTGGAATTGTATTAAATGGTATGAAGGCAGAGGTAAGTCCTGATTTTCAGGACTTTAAGTATTTCAAATACTACTATTCATATGGTAAAGAAAAAAGGAAAAAAAAGGTTAAGACCATGAGAAGAATTCCACGATTCTTAATCCCCGTAAGTGCACTGATTGCAATAGGAGGAATACTCTTTACTGTTTTATGGGAAGCAGGATATCTTCCATCCATTATCAAAGGGAAGGAAAAGGCACCAACAAAGAGTCCTGTTATTATAAGAAAGATAAAAAGATCAAAAAGACCCATTGCCAGAATTGTGGAGAAAAGTCCCCAGGCTATTCCTGAAAAAGTAGCAAAACCACCGTTAACAATAGCCCCTTCAAAAGAGATCAAGCCAGAAAGGAAGTCCTTAAAGACCAAAGAGGAAAAGACCGCCCAAAAAATCCAGAAAATACCTGAAGTAAAAACCCCTGAGCCATCCGTGACGCTTCATCAAAGCCTTCCTTTTACAATCCAGGTTGGCTCTTATAAAGACATTACAAGCGTAAAT
This sequence comes from Desulfobacteraceae bacterium, assembly GCA_027032655.1. GTDB lineage: Bacteria > Desulfobacterota > DSM-4660 > Desulfatiglandales > JALVMZ01 > JALVMZ01. Next base: position 2,335 of record JALVMZ010000009.1, on the reverse strand, counting down.
AAGACCATTAATGAACTGAAGAGGAAAGGCATTGGAGGATTCTGGATGAGTGTGGATTTAAAGGATAAGGGAAGATGGTTTAGGGTGCTGACAGGAGGATTCCCTGGATTAAAGACTGCGGAAAAATTTCAAAAGGAATACGATCTTTCAGGCACAAGGATAATCAATACTCCATGGACAGTTTTAATAACAAGCCCACGGAAGGAAATAATAGAGAAATTGGCGGAAATAGAAAAAATGGGCTATTCCCTTTATTATTATAATTCCTGCAGGCAAGATGTTAAAAAGACGAAAGAACCAGAACCTGAATATGAATGCATATCTCTGATTGATAAAAATGGAAAGTCTATCATGAGATACAATAATATCAATATATATGTGGGGGCATATACATACAAAAAAAATGCTGAAAGACTGGCGGCTAAATTAAGAAAAATAGGAATCCAGTGCAAACCTGTCTTGAGATAACTCTATGATAAAAAGAGGATATCAGAGTCAGAGCGGACAGAATACAATTATTCTCATTTTCCCGCTGATAATCCTATCAGGAATAGCAATATTGATTACTTATTTTATCCCTGAACTTACCAACATACAGATATTACTTGCAGGATGTGCTACAGCATTGCTTATCCTGTGTTTTGCAAGCACTACCATCGCCCTCTATGTTCTTATATTCTCAATGCTTTTGAGCCCTGAATTTATTGTTGGCACCACAGGTGGAGCCTCACTTGGAAGGGGCGTTACCCTGAGATTGGATGATATTGTGATAATGATAATTTCCATTACATGGATTGGGAAGATGGCCCTTAAAAAAGACCTGGGAATCTTCCTCAGAACACCACTCAATAAACCCATTGCATACTATCTGCTGGCATGCCTTATATCAACGCTATTTGGTGCACTTTTCAGGGACCTCGAGCTTAAAACAGGACTCTTTTTTGTCCTTAAATACTTTGAATTCACCCTCATCTATTTTATGGCAGCAAACCACATAAATAATAAAAAACAGATAAACCATCTGCTTATTGCATTATTTATCGTTGCAGTAATAGTTTCCATAATCGGGATAACTCAGATACCATCCGGTGCAAGGGTTTCGGCCCCATTTGAGGGCAAAGAGGGAGAGCCAAATACATTTGGGGGGTATCTATTATTCATGATCTGTCTGGCAGGTGGACTGGCCCTCAGTTCAGGAGACTTAAAGAAGCAGATCATTTTGGGGTTGACCATCGTGCTCATGACCATTCCTCTCATTTACACACAATCCAGATCATCCTATTTAGGAACTATCCCTGCTTTACTCAGCTTTATATGGCTTTCAGAGAGAAGATATCCTGTCTTTATCATGATTTTTATAATGCTATTTTTAATAACATTCTTTGGTGCAGAACCTGCCAGAAAAAGGATTTCATATACTTTTTTTGAAAAAAGAGATAGAGGAGAATATGAAGTTCTCGGGAAAAGACTTGATACATCGGCCTCTGCCAGATTGAAATCATGGACATTGGCACTAAGAGATTTTAAAAATCATCCACTTTTTGGATACGGAGTTACAGGATACAGGTTTATAGATGCTCAGTATTTCAGGGTGATGATCGAAACCGGTGCAGTAGGACTGTTCTTTTTCTTTCACCTTTTATGGAATATATTCAAACATTCTCTCAGGGTATTTAAAACCTGCTCTGATTATCCAGAAAAAGGTCTTACCATGGGTTTTATTGCAGGATTTATAGGACTTCTTTTCCACGCCATTGGGGCAAATACATTTATTATAGTCAGGATTATGGAACCATTCTGGTTCGTCTGTGCAATGATAATGAGTATATCCAGGCTTAAAGAAGAAACAAAATAACCAGGATTAAATTGTGAGACTAATTCTTACCGCCGGTGCAAGACCTAATTTTATAAAAATAGCACCTCTCATAAGGGCAATAAATAGGCATAACAAAGATATTCTAAAAAAAGATATCGATTATTTTCTTGTTCATAATGGCCAGCACTATGATTTTAACATGTCAGAACTCTTCTTCAAAGACCTCAATCTTCCAGAACCAGATATTCATCCTGGAGGGATAACACAGAGCGACCAATTACAATAGAGCAGAGGACAAATACCCTTGTCAATAATGATACCGATAAAATAATTCAGGAAGCATATAAAATACTAAATGGCGAGGGTAAAAAAGGACATTGTCTCCATACTGGGATGGAAAGACATCTGATAGAATAATAAAAATAATCGCCAATCATTTTTAAAACTGGTGGATCTTCTCCATATTAGTTGATCATTAAGTTAAATTTTATAGAGGCTATCCGGGTCTTTGTTGTAGCG
>JALVMZ010000008.1 GCA_027032655.1 Desulfobacteraceae bacterium | reverse complement strand
GACAGGTGGGAAATTCACATCCTGCAACAAGGACTCCTCCTGCCCCAAGCTCAAATGCCTTCTCTATCATTCGAAGAGACACCCTTGCAGAACACATCACCCTTATTAGCCTTGAATTAGTAGGATATTGGAGTCTGCTAACACCTGCCATATCCACGCCTCCCAGGGCACACCAGTGGCAGACAAATCCAATAATCTTTTTCTCAGGTGCTTTTTCAAGTGCAGATTCAATCTGTGCCATAATCTGCTCTTCAGAAAAATGAACAATGCTTATACAATGCCTGGGACAATCCGCTGCACACAATCCGCACCCTTTACACAGTGCCTCAATCACATGGGGGTATTTCTCACTATCAGTCTTAATGGCATTAAATGGGCATCTCTTGTAACAGAGACCGCACTTGTTACAATTTTCAAGATCTATCTTTGCCACAATTCCTTCTGTTTCAATGTATCCCCTGTTCATGGGGATTGAGGCCCTCATTGAGGCCCCAATTGCCTCTTCTATGGATTCCTTGGTATTTTTTGGAGATCTGGCGCATCCGGCAAGATACAGTCCATCACTGGGAAAATCCAGGGGATTAAGTTTTACATGGGCTTCCTGAAGAAAATTGTCGCCACTGGCAGATACCTTAAGCTTGCCTCTTAGTTGCTCCACATCCCCACTCCCCATAAATGGGGCTGTCAGTATCAAAAGGTCTGCCATCAATTCGATGGAATCATTCAATATCAGGTCATGGACAGTCACCTTAATATGACCATTTTGTGAAGCAACATGAGGATAATCCTTCTCATGAAATCTTATAAATCTTATTCCCTTTAACCTTGCCTTCTGGACAGATGCACTCTCTCTGTTCACAACTGTGAGGTCACGGTAAAGTATGTATATGGAGGCTTGAGGATTCCTTTCCTTCAGTTCAAGGGCATTCTTTATTGCCACATGACATCCAATGTTGCAACAGCCCCTCTCATCATTTCTGGAATTTACGCAGTTTATTATTACCACATTTTGAAATTCAGGCATCCTGCCATTTTTAAGGGCCTCTTCAAGCTCAAGCTGTGTCATTACCCGGGATGACTCTCCATAGAGGAAAAGACCTTCTGGCTTTATCTCCTCCATGCCGGTGGCCACGATAATAGTATCTCCTTTAATGGTTCTTGATGAGTTACCACTTTTTACAGTAACAGTATAATTCCCTATGTATCCATCAACTTCTTCTATTGTGGCCCCGGTAATCACCTCCACATTCTGGAGTTCATTCAATCTTGATATGAGTCCTTCTACTAAATGCTCTGGTTCTGTTCTAAAACCATTATGGTGAATACTGTGAAGCTCTCTTAGAATACCCCCCAACCTATCTTTTTTCTCTATCAGTGTTACATCAAACCCCTGCTCACCTAACTGAATGGCTGAGTTTATCCCTGCCACCCCGCCTCCTATTACTATGCATCTGCTTCCCACAGGGAGCCTTATCTCTTCGCCTTCTTCAAGCAGTCTTGCCTTTGCCACACCCATACTTATCAGATCCTTTGCCTTCTCTGTGGCCTCCTCAGGCTCATTCATGTGAACCCAGGATGACTGCTCCCTGATGCTGACAAACTCAAGTAGATGGGGATTCAGTCCTGCTTCCTTAACGGTTCTCTTAAAGAGTGGCTCATGGGTTCTGGGAGTGCATGCGGCAACAACCACCCTGTTCAGCTTATGCTCCTTAATCAACTGTTTCATCTTCTCTATATAATCCACTGAACATGTCCACTTCCCCTCATCTGCAAGAACCACTCCTTTGAGAGTCCTGCTCCACTGAAGGAGCTCTTCCATGTTAAGAACCCCTGCTATGTTTGATCCGCAATCACAGATAAAGACGCCTATCCTCACATCATCCTGCATTAACTCTGCCTCCAGAGGATTTCACAATATTGTTTACCGCCTTGGCACCGGCAGCACATCCCTGAACCACAGATTCTGATATATCAATGGGTCCGGTTGCTCCCCCACATAAAAATATACCCGGCACATTGGTATCCAGGGGAGCCTGAAGGGGATCCTTCTCCTGAAAGAATCCCAGTTTGTCCACCTTGAGCTTAAGTGCCTTTGATAGTCTCTTATTTTCATTTGAAGGACTCAATCCAGCAGATAGGACGAGCATATCAAATTCCTCATCCATCAATCTTCCAGTATCAGGGTCTTCGTATGAAACAATAAGGTTCTTTGAGCCAGGTATCTCATTTACGGATGCAGGTCGTGCCTTTACATATCTTACTCCCAGCTCCCTTGCCTTTCTGTAAAAGTCCCAGAACCCCTTTCCATAGGCTGTTAAATCCATGTAAAATATGGTTGCACTTACATCGGGGTCATGCTCTTTTGCAATTATGGTTTGCTTGGTAGCAACCATACAGCACACCTTTGAGCAGTATGGAAGGAGTCCGTGGGAGAGCCCTCTGTTTGCACACTGAATCCAAGCAATCCTTCTGGGATGGGTTCCATCAGATGGTCGTATAATCTCACCTGATGTGGGCCCCCCTGCATTCATGAGTCTTTCAAATTCCATGTTTGTGATTACATTTTCATAAACATTATACCCCAGGA
>JALVMZ010000007.1 GCA_027032655.1 Desulfobacteraceae bacterium | reverse complement strand
GTATGGACAATACATGCTGAATATCTCGATTATTAATGCTCTTGCATTGATTTCTGATATAAGAAAAGATTTATGCCCTTTAATGCCTAAGTATTTCTGATCCTTATCATTTTCAGGTGCTGTAAGTGTTATGGATGGGAAATATCTTATGCCTTTTTTCAGTGAACCATTATATCCATATGGATTTGAGTGAGATAGAAGTGTCAGTATGAATGAGAAAAATATGATAAATAATATTGTCTTTTTTAACATATTAAAACCTCACTTGAATAAAAGGTTTTAGATTAATTCGCTTTTACTGTTAAAAATGACCATATATTGCCTATCCCCCCAGGAAGAGGAATCCATCCTGAAAAGTGTTTCTGGTTGATAGCTTCCATTCTATTCCTTGAATAGAGAGGGATGCAAGGGGATTCTTCAAAAAGAATCCTCTGCATCTTAAATAATAATTCTCTTCTCTTAAGAGGGTCAATCTCCTTATTTGACAACTCACATAATCTATCAAATTCTGGATTTTTAAATCCAGGGTAATTTTTCCCTCCTCTTTTTGTCTCTCTTGAATGAAAAAATGTCTCCAGATAACCTGGATCATCAGGGAGATGGCTCCATCCCAGGAGATACATATCAAAGTTGCCCTGTCTTAACCTCTTTAAAACTATATCTATGGGCTTCATGCTGATTCTTACTCGGATTCCGAGCTCATTGCACCAGTTTTTAATTTGAAGAGCAGATTTGAATCTGAAGGGTTTACAGCCTGCGCAGGTGGTAAGGAGCTCTATTTCAGGAATCCTTTTTCCATCAGGGAAGAAGATATCTTTTCCTACCCAGGTGAACCCTGCCTCTTTCAGTAATAATCTAGCCTTCTGGAGCCTTTCATTATGAGTGAGGGCTTCCCATGGTGGTATAAAATCCAGACAATTCCAGAAGGTATTGTAAGGTGGCATGAAGCTATATACTGGTATTCCCTTCCTTGTGGAAGGTTTATTGAAAAATGCCTTTCTTTGGATAATAATTGCAATGGCCTTACGGAGTGTTTTTAACTTGAAAGGTTTCTTCCGTAGATTAAATCCCAAATAATCATAACCCCTTCGAGGTGTAGAAAATATTCGAATCTCTTTTCTCATCTGAAGCTCTTTAATACGGTCATCTGGTATATTCCACCACAGGAAATCTATCTGATCATCCCTGAGTGCACCAAGTATCTCCTCGGTGTTTCTATAGTATTTAAATATAATCGCTTTGATAAAAGGTCCGATATGGATATTGGAGATGGATTTATCTTTCAGCACAAAATTGGGATTTACCTTCACCACCAGATAAAAGGGACTTTTATATTTATTTAATGTAAATGGCCCATTACTCATCAAACTATCTATCTTAATTGATGAAATATTTCTGAATGATGCCTTTTTTGCATCTCTTTCTTTTATAATTTTCTCCCAGTGTCTCCGCTGAATGAATGGCGAATAAAGGGTCCTATTTAGGAATATGGAACTGGGATATTTTAATTCAAATCTAATTTCTTTTCCTTCTCCTGATATATTCTGCACCATTATCCATTTTTCATAATGCCCCGGTATCTGATACTTCCTGATTATCCTGAATGTATATCTCAAGTCATCTCCACTGATGGGGGATCCATCTTCCCATTTTGCATCTCGTAACTTTATGATGATCTGTTTTCCACCATTTTTTATCTCGGGCAGGGATTCGGCAATCCATGGAAGCATTTCTCCAGATAAAGGGGCATGTATATAGAGTGGCATATGGAAAAGAGAAAGTATCCTCTTTGACCATATATCACCTGCTCCAAAGAAGTTCAGGGTCAAAGGGGGTCTTAATAATCCCACCCTTAATACATTATCTTTTGCGCTCCCTTGTGGAGCTGTCCACAGTAAACTAAAAAATATTAGCAAAAACACCTTTTTCTTAATATGCATATCTTAATAGCTCCCTTATTCTTTTTGTTAATAACTGAGTTCCTATATTCTCTGATAATCTCATGGCTTCTCTGAGTGTATCGATTGCTATCTTAGGTCTGTATTCACGCTGAATCAGACCCTTTATCATTAATGCCTTAACAATGTGTTTTCTGGCTCCGCTTTTCTTTGCATGTCTGAGGGCAAGGTCTATAAAATAGATTCCTTTCTTATACCTTCCCTTAAGATACATCAAATGCCCAATGTCTATGTATAGCCTTGTGCGATATCTCCATCTTACATAGAAGATGCCTGGCTTTTTTATTTGAGCCATTGATTTCTTTAGTATCCTTTCTGCCTTTTTCAATTCTGAGCACTGTAAGTAGTTCTCTCCAAGATTTATAAGGGAATTCTGAATGCTTTCATGATCACCAAATCCAGAAGCCTCCTCCAGTGCCTGTTTATTTAATTTAATGGCCTCATCCGTATTCCCCCATTCAGCATAAATCCATCCCAGGGTATTAAGGAATCGTGGTCTCCAGAATCTGTTTTCTTTACCTTCCAGAAGGGTAAGCCCCTGCTTTAGAATCCTCTCTGCTTTCCTGAGTCTGCCTAAGGCCCCATAGATAAGTCCCTCCCTGAAATGGATAAGTATATTGAGTTCAGGACTCTTTAGATCTTTATTAAGGGAGCGGAGTCTTCTGCTCAATCTAATTGCTTCCTGATATTCCGCTCTCCAGTTGTAATACTGGATAAGATATGCTAATGGCCAGGCAATTATGTGCGGCTCTTTTGTTTTTTGAGCCATCTCTATTGATTTTTTAAGAAGTGGTTCTGCCTCATTTAATTTTCCTAAGACAGCATACAGGAATCCTAAAAAGCTCTTTACCTTAATGAGCACTTCTTCAGAGTTAATACTCTTTCCCATTTCCAATGCCATTCTTAAGTGTTTTTCTGCTAATTTTGGATGATGCTGGTAAAACTCCGCCCATCCAATCCTGAAAAGTGCCTCTGCTTCCATATCTCTGAGTTGATATTCTTTTGCTCGCTCTCTCATTACTTTAAACTCAGTTAATGCTCTGTTCATGTCACCAATACAGTAGTTGAGTCTGCCTCTCCATTCAAATACCTTTACCAACTGCTCTTTTGAAAGAGCTCCATCTTTATCGAGCCCCATACGAACAACTATATCCAGCACCCTGTCAAAACAGGTTAGCGCCTCATGGCATGCATAAGACCTTCTGGCATAATGGGCATTTTGAAGGGTATATTTTAATGCCTCTTTCCAGTTTTCTGCCATATAAAAATGATAAGAAACTGAATCCAGATATTGATATGGAATCCTCTTAAAGTTACTTTTTATAGCCACACCCACCATCTCATGTAATCTTTTGCGAGTTCTTTTCAACATGCTCTGATAAACAACATCCTTGATCATCATATTATAAAAACGATATGTTCCTCCTTTCTCCGGAGATATCTTCTGGATAATCCTCTTTTTTTCCAGTTTTAACAATTGCTCTGAAATATTGTCAAAACCAGTCACACTTGATAGTAGATCATGAGAAAACTCATTCCCTATTACAGATGCCACTTGAATAATCTTTTTTTCCATATCAGGGAGTGAATCTATTCTTTCAGAAATAATGCCATAGATGGAGTCTGGAATGTCCAGCTTATTCAGTGGAATACTCAAAGTGCATTTCTTACCATCGCATACGACCAATCCCCTGTTTTTCAACATTTCACCAACCTCTGATATAAAAAGGGGATTTCCACCTGCTTTTTTGATTATGGACTCCAGTATTTTTCTCTCCAGTCTATCCGTGCCGACAACCTCAAAGAGTATTTTAAAGCAATCCTGCCTGGATAGTGGCTTGAGAGAAATCATTTTTGGATTCGAAGAAATATGCTGAGGAATTTCATTCTCTCTACCTGAGAGTATTATTAATAAAGGAATCTTTTCAGTGGATTCCTCGATGAATGAAAGAAATTCCGATGAGCTGGGATCTATCCACTGTCCGTTATCTATTACCATAATAATTGGTTTATCCCTGGTGGCACCAATGAGCACTGCTTTTAAGAGATTCAAGAAGGTCCTTTTCCTTCCATGGAAGATTATTTCAGAACTCCTGCTATCTTTTCTGGTTTCCTCAACTATATTGATCAGATGTGCTAATTTATGAAATAGGGATTTATTTTTGAGACCTTTCCATATCTTTTTTTTCAGTATGTTAGAGTCATCTTCTGGTCCAATGTGAAAATATTCTCTGAACATGGTGGAGAATGGATGATATGATATTGTCCTTCCATATGGTCTGCACGAAGTATAAATGAAGAATGCCTCATCTGAGATCTGCTTTCGGAATTCTTCAATGAGAGCAGTCTTCCCGATTCCCGCTTCCCCCTGGATTATTGCCACAAGAGGGCCTCTTTCTTTCGCCAATCTAAAGGCTTTCCAGAGTTTAATCAGTTCCTCTTTTCGATCCAGAAAAGAATAGAGTGAAAAATCCTTTTCTTTTTCTGTCCCTTTTTCTTCTCTCCTTTTTAATAGTATATAGGCCCTTATTTTTTCGGTTTTCCCTTTTACTTTAAATATCCCCACATCTTTAAAGATGAATTCATCTTCTACTGCGGTCTTTACCTTTTCTGATACCAGTATTGCCCCGGAAGGAGCCAGGGCCTGAAGCCTGGCTGCAAGATTGGTTGTATCTCCCACTGCAGTATAATCCATTCTTAAATTATCCCCTATTGCTCCCACTACCACAAATCCAGAATTTATTCCTATTCTCATTTTAAAGGAAATTCCATAGGTCTTCTTAATATATCTTTCAAGCTTAGCAAGTTCATCCTGAATAAATAGTGCTGCATCACAGGCCCTTGATATATGATTTTCCAGTGCAAAAGGTGCCCCAAATAGGGCCATTATTCCATCGCCGGTATATTGATTGATTGTTCCACCATTCTTATGCACCCCATCTCCCAGAATCTCAAAACACCTGTCCATTATGTCACGCACATCTTCTGGGTCGAGTATTTCTGCTATTTCCGTAAAACCAACCACATCAGCAAATAGCACTGTTACCAGTTTCCTTTCACCTTCCAAGGAGTCTTTTAACTTCAGCACTCCTTCCCGCAAATAGGGAGGGGTATAATCCTTGATGGAGTTTTGTAAATCTATTGGTTGCTTCCCCTTTTTCAGGAACTTTTCTCCACAATTTTTACAGCTCTTAGCCCCCGGTTCATTTATGGAGCCACATACGATACATTTCCTTGGCAGAGGACTCCCGCACATCCCGCAGAAATTCATCCCTTCAGGATTCTCAAAATCACACTTAGGACATTTCATAATAATCAGGCTTTTTTAGTAGAGCACTCTTATGGCATATCTTTCATCGTCCCTGTAAAGGACAAGCATCCGGTCAGGATTCTTTAGAAAGGAAAAGTCAATGATATCTCTTGAGAACTTTTTAGAATGCCAGGTCTCTAAGATACGATTGCCTTCCCATTTAAGACCCACCACCTGATCCTGTCCCTGAACAGCAGAACTAATGGTGGTCTTTATAATATTTCTTATTGTTCCGGTTCCTCTCTCTTTATATATGAGAAAACACTGGTTATCGAAGTCTTTTCTTAATTCAAATCTTCTTGGAGCATAAATATTCTTATGAGTAATGCTCTCTCCGCTTCCAAGGGGTATTGGTTTTTTTAATTTAATTGGATATGGTATCTCTTTAAACTCACCATAGTTCCTATCTGCCCGGGCTTCAATCTTTTCCTCTGGTGTATAATATCCATGAATAGATTTGTTGGGCTCCAGGATAATGACCCTCTTTGGATCATCTGGAACAAGGTTGAATTGATAAATTGAGTAAATATCCCTTGCAGGTCTGTATGGGCTTGATATTTCTATTCCTTTCATTGTTCTATCCCATTCCACTTTATAAATATGACCCATGTATTGAATATATTCACCTTTTCTCTGAGCCAGGGCCACCTTATTACCCTTTCTATCTGTAATTACCCTTAAGTAATAAGGAATTTCCTGCTGTAATGGTATGAGATTTCCGGATTTAAATGATAATATCTGGGAACATAGTATGCTATCTCGCTTCCCCATGCTTTCGATTTCCCTGCATATTGTTACTAAGAGTTCCTCCCCTCCGTCTCCATCCAGGTCCATGGCATGGAGATGCAGTGGATGAATATCCGGTATAGAAAATTTATAAGATGCAACTTCAATAAGGCCTTTTGGGGATAAAGAGAATACTGAAATGCCATCTTTTTTTAGTATTGAAATAAAATTACTGCCATTGCCTTTAAGATCACATCCTATTATCCTCAGGGCATTGGTTTCAAGCCTGAATATATCCTCTTTACCCTGTGGGATTCTTGCGCCGAATCCAGTGGTAGGCCTTTCAGGCTTCTCTGCAACAGGGATAGCTTCTGCAGGGATTGGAATTACTTTTGAAAATAATAACCACCTTTCCTTGGTATATTCCATCTTGATGGAAAGAGATCTATCCCCATAAGGATCTATTCGTATTAAGATATCTGATGTCCCATAATATGAGGGGTGCTTCTTCTCGAGCTCTTTTACCCTGTAACCCCTGTCAATCAATTCTTCCATAAGTTTCTGATATAGCGTCATGGCAGATTTTTTCTTCGAACTGGTATAAATATATATCTGTGGTGCAGGAGGTGTGAGAACCCAATCTCCGACTTCGACAGTGCCTTTAATGACTTTCTGAATGGTTCCAAGCACCTTTCCCGGGAATATTGCCTCTACCCTAACCCATGCCTTATGGGTCTGAAGTTGTGGTGAAACCCCCTTTTTATGAGAGCATATCCAGAGATATTGTCTCAAGGTTAGCTGTGGATTCCTTCCCTCCAATAATACCCTTTCACCTGATACCTCTATCACCTTCCCTATTACCTGAAAAGGCTTTGAATATTCTCTATCCAGGAAATCTAATAGGGAAGTAAGTGGAAAGGAGGAAGCATAGCAAATATGGTTTAAGGTCAATAGAAGGATTGAAAACAAAAAGAATGTGGACAGGATTCTCTTTTTCAATTTTTTCCCCTTCCTTTTCTGATATGAAATGACACCCAGGGTCATGTGAGATATATTGGCACATGACCCTGGGGAAAGTCAAGTTTACCATGCCCAGATCAGCTCAACAGTATCCACAATGGCAGTATCATCCGCTCCCTGACCATTTATATCCTTAACCGCATCTCCTGGATCAAATACAGCAAAACAGTTCCCCATACTGAAGTGTTTCCCAAACTGATATTTAAACCAGAGGTCATATTCAATGCCCATCTTATCATCAAGACTTGCAAGTCCCAATACCTGTCTGAGTCCATCTGTCTCATCCAGCTTAAAATACATCCCCTGGACCTTATAGGATAGCTTTTGATACTTTCCTTTGAATCCAAGACCATACATTATGACACCTGGTCCATCTCCTGTCCCGGTATTGGCTATCTCACCATAACCGGTTCCAGCAGTGCCCAGATTTGCAAAATTATTTGCATAAAGAAATGTTCCCAGTGCTGGAACTGACCTGTAAATAATCGCATTTTCAAGACCAAAGGTGGGGGTATATCGGGATATATTGGTTATCCCATTAAAGGCGTCAATGTCACCATCATTTGGATTATTATCACCTGATTGATAATTCACTCCTAAAAATGGTGTAAATCGGGAGTCCAGCTTGAATTCCAAGGATCCATATGCTGCCCAGGCACCTATATCATAGCTCCTTCCAGTGGTTGTATTGGTATCTGTATCTCCTGTTGCATAGACAAGTTCCATTCTCGGAGTGAGAATCTGTCCGATGGTTCCGTATGCCTCTGCTCCAATATAATGAACATTGCTTCCCATGTAAGTATTTGCGCTACCACCATTATCACTAAAGGCATAGAATGGGCTTATAAAAAAGCCTTTTCTCACCTGATATATCCCCTTAAGGGTATATACCCTCCAGTCCCCTATATCTGCA
>JALVMZ010000006.1 GCA_027032655.1 Desulfobacteraceae bacterium | reverse complement strand
AACTATCCATCCTTGGAATCCCATTGCATGCCCTTTATATGGCAACTGATGTCTTACTCATCACATGGGCGGTTCACCTATCAGGAGGCTCTTCCAGTTGGTGGCATGTATGGTATCTCACAAATGCTGCTGAATCCGCATTTGTGGGAGGAATTTACTCCCTGTGTATAATAATCTTTGCAAATATCCTATCTTATATTGCATCTATCTTAATAATTGAGGGTTTCTCTTATAAGGTATTGATGGTATGTGCAGGAAGGATGGTGATTTTGTATGGTGCATCCATCTTCGCTCTTCTTGCAATAATCAGACTGAGAAAGAAAAAGGAAGAGATATCAATACTTCAGAAAAGGGAATCCAGGAAGGCGGAAGAACTTAAAAAACTGAATCAGAAATTAAGAGAAACAAACAAAAGGCTTAATGAGGCCATGGACAACATTGAAAGACTTGAAGAACTTCTCCCCATATGTGTCTATTGTAAAAAAGTAAGAACAGATGAAAACTACTGGCAACAGGTTGAGGCATATGTATCCGCCCATTCAAAACTTAAATTCAGTCATGGAATATGTCCTGAATGTTATGAAAAAATCGTAAAACCCAAACTCGAAGGTGCCTGATTGTTTCCAGACAGTGAATCTAATTGACACAGAATCAATAAAACAATATTGTAGCTGAATCCTTTCAAAAAATTATGAGGCCTCATCTGTGAGAATAAAACAGATACTCCTGCTTTTATCAACAGGATCATTCCTTATCATATTAACGGGAGGGATATTCCATTACCAATCATTAAAAAGCTCAGCACTCAAATCAGCTAATCAGCAGGCAACTCTTTCTCTTAAGAAAAGCTCTCTATTGATATCTAAACAGATTCAAACTTACCAAAAGGGTGCGAGGTGTCTGGCTCTCTTTCCTGATATAGCCAATTCTCTTGAAAATTCATTATTTCTTCATAATGCGAACATCTATCTTGATATGTTTAATAATTCCATGAACACTGATGTCTGTTATTTAATGAATAAAGACGGACTTGTAATAGCCTCGAGCAACAGAAATCAACCGGATAGTTTTGTGGGGAAGAACTATTCATTCCGACCATATTTTACCGAGGCCATGAAGGGTAATCCTTTCATATATCTGGGAGTTGGTATTACATCAGGGAAACGGGGCATATATATCAGCCAGCCAATATATCTGATGGATTCCCTCAGGCCAGAAGGCGTAATTGTAATTAAGGTAAGTCCTTCCGAAATTGAACCCCTCTTAAAACCTTATCTTAAGGGTTATGCCATGTTATGCAATAAGGATGGCATAATATTTATGTCCACAAAAAAAGAATGGAACTTGAAGAGTCTGTGGAGGATATCTGACAGAGATCAAAAAAGACTTAAAAGATCAAGGCAATGGGGTGCTGGACCGTGGAACTGGTTAGGATTTCACAGAGTAAAAGGAAATATAATAGAGGACAGAACAAAAAAAGAATTCCTGTTTTTTAATACCACTCTGGAATCCTTAAATGGATATTATTTGATTTATATTGAAGACTTAAAGGGATTTTACAAACAGGCACTGGGCCCCCTGAGAATACATTTAATCACCATAGCAGGTCTTCTCATTATAACAGGATTAGGTTTTGGGTATATATATCTGATTGCAAGAAAGGATATCCAGAAAAGACTCGATGCAGAAACAGCCTTAAAAAAGAGCGAAGAAAAATACAGGACAATAATCGAAAATATTCAGGAAGGCTATTATGAGATGGATTTAAGGGGAAATTTTCAGTTTGTAAATAAATCATACGAAAGAATCTTTGGGTATTCCAGGGAAGAGCTCCTGGGTAATAATTACAAGAAATTGGTAGATAAATCAGAACAGGAGACCCTATTTAATGTCTTTAATGAAGTTTATAAGACAGGAAACCCTGTCCAGGGCTTTAAATGGCATTATAAAAAAAGGGATGGGAAGACTATCTATATCGAGATATCCATATCACTTATAAAGGATGATAAAGGAAGCGCAACTGGTTTCAGGGGGTTTATAAGGGATATAACGGAAAAGAGAGAAGCAGAAGTAGCGCTTAAAGATGAACAGGAGAGATTTCGCATGCTTGTTGAAAAATCCCCCTTTGGTATCGCACTAATAGGATATGATGGAACATATAAATATATCAATCCCAGATTTAAAGAGATATTTGGATATACCCTTGAAGATGTTCCCACAGGGAAAGAGTGGTTCAAGAGGGCATTTCCAGATGATAACTATAGAGAAAAGGCAATTAAACAGTGGATTTTTGACCTGAAGGGCTTAAAAATTGGAGAAATAAGGTCTGCACAATTTGAGATTAGATGCAAGGATGGCTCCATCAAGATGGTGGATATTCGAACTTTAACTCTTGAAGGTGGAGAACATATTGTATTTTACGAAGATATCACTGATAAAAAGAAACTTGAAGAACAGCTCCTCCAGTCACAAAAAATGGAAGCAATAGGAAGACTTGCAGGTGGGATTGCACACGACTTCAATAATATACTCACTGCCATAATAGGCAATGTGGATATTTGTAAATTAAATCTGTCTGAAGGCAGGTCCATTATTCAGAACATAGATGAGATAAAGAGGGGGGCAATCCGGGCCTCAGAACTCACAAGACAGCTCCTGGCATTTAGCAGAAAACAACCCACCAACCCTGTGATTTTGAATCTCAACTTAGTGCTTAAGGATATGTCAAAGATGATTAAGAGGCTTATTGGAGAGGATATTGAGGTTGAAACATTTTATCAGGAGGGTCTCTGGAATGTTATGGCAGACAGGGCACAACTGGAGCAGGTTATAATCAATATTGTAATCAATGCAAGGGATGCCATGCCCAAGGGGGGCAAGCTTACCCTGGAGACAGAAAATGTATTTCTTGACGAATCATATGCAAATAAACACGATATTACACTTGTGCCAGGTCAGTATGTAATGCTTGCAATTACTGATACAGGGACAGGAATGGATGAAGAAGTAAAGGAAAAGATATTTGAACCATTCTTTACCACAAAGGAAAAGGGGAAAGGAACAGGACTTGGGCTTTCCACCGTATATGGAATCATAAAACAAAACAAGGGATATATATGGGTCTATAGTGAACCAGGGAAGGGAACTACTTTTAAAGTATATCTTCCAAGAGCCAGAGATGAAGAAACCGGACGAAAAATCACGGATGAAATAGATACAGAAGAAGATGTTCAGGGCCAGGAAACCATTCTGGTGGTTGAAGACGATGAGGCAGTTCTAAATCTGATTAAAAATGTGCTCGAAAGACATGGATACAGGGTAATGATAGCCAAAAATGGTGTTGAGGCAATAGATATCTTCAAAAGAAATAAAGATGACATTGATCTACTTTTAACCGATGTGGTGATGCCTGGAATGAATGGAAAGGAATTATCAGATATTCTTGCCAAGATGAAGCAGGATTTAAAGACCATATATATGTCAGGATATACCAGCAATGCAATTGTGCACCACGGTATCATGAAAAAAGATATTAATTTTATTCAGAAACCTTTTACAGGCCAGGAGCTTTTAAAGGAGGTTAAAGCGGCCCTGAGCTCCAATAAGACATGAATTTTTCCTTTGACGCCCATCATGACTTATGATTAATAATAAACATCTGAGAAGAATATAAAATAGAAACAATTACACCTAAAACAAGAGGACAAAGGAAATGAAAATTTTTCGCAATACTATATCATTCATAATCATCACATGTTTAATCCTAATGTTTATTACCCCTGCCCATTCAAAAACACCAAAAAAAGTTGCTATACTTCCTTTTACCATGCATGCTGACAGGAATCTGACCTTTCTAAAAGAGGGTATAATGGATATGCTTGCAACGCGTCTTGCCTGGAAGGGTGAGGTGGAAATCCTTGAAAAAGGCCTAATCAAAAAGGCCATGAAAGGAATAAAAGGGCCAATAAACAGGGATAGGGCAATATTAATTGGAAAGAAGCTTCATGCAGACTATGTGATTATGGGAAGTCTTACAGTATTTGGTGATAGTGTGAGCATAGATGCAAGGATTCTGGATGTGAACAAATCCGAAGAGCTGATAACCGCTTTTAATCAGAGCAAGGGAATGAACGAGGTAATACCCACTATCAATAAATTTGCCCAGGATATAAATGAAAAGATCATGGGAAGAATTGTGGCAAGGATGCCTTCCAGCGAATACAGCATGAGACCATCCGGACCTCAAGGGCTTGTTGCTCCCGGGGGGAGCTTCCAGGGTAAGGGAATCGGGCATGTGCAGACCTTCAGGACAGAGATAACCTCCCTTGATGTGGCAGATGTGGATGGAGATGGAAAAAATGAGCTCATCTTTACTGATTACAGGAGCATCAATGTTTACAAATGGGATGGAAAGACATTTATCAAGATTTATGGTTATAAAGGGTCAAAATCCTCAAACTATGTATATGTAAGTGTTGCAGATTTAGACAGAAATGGAAAGGCCGAAGTATATCTCAGCAATATAAAGGGCTCGGGGCTTTCATCATCTGTGCTGGAATGGGATGGCACAAGGCTTGCCCCTATCATAACAGGACAGGGGTGGTTTTTCAGGGTCACTGATATTCCAGGCAAGGGGACACAGCTAATAGGACAAAAAAGGCTTGTGGATGGCTCCTATTTTGGGCCTGTGAGGATTCTTAAACGAGAAGGAAATAAAATCATACCCGGAAAAGAGCTTAATCTTCCCAGATATGCAAATGTATTCAATTTTGTTCAGGCTGAATTTGCTGGACCCGGCAAGGTATTCACCGTGATGCTTGATCCATATGAACGACTAACCCTCTATGACCCCAAAGGAGATGAAATCTGGAGAAGTGAAGAATTTTTTGGCGGAGCCCTTACCTTTATGAGAGATAAGGGAAAAACGGTCAGTATGGCTGATGCTGGGACGGGGAAATACGTATATCTTCCATCACCGATTTATCTCACAGATGTGGATGGTGATGGTCAGATAGAGGTAATGATTTGTAAGAATCATTCAAGATCTGGCAGATTATTTATGGCACTCAGGGATTTTTCAAGTGGTAAGGTGCACTTTATGATATGGGACAAGATGGGTTTGAGGACAAAATGGACATCACGAAAATTAACAGGTCCTGTGGTGGGTTACAGGGTTTCAGATGTGGATGGTGATGGAAAACAGGAGCTTGTGATCGCCTCTGTTATGAAAGAATCTGCTGTTGGAAGAAAAGGAAAATCAAAGCTGGTGGTATTTGACCTCAAATAGAACAATCCTGATTTCAATAAGGCATTACAATCAATAGGCAAAAACAGAATGAGCCGTATTGGGGATAAGACCTCTTTCCATAGATAGCTCAAGAAATCTCTCCACCGCCTGAATCCCTTTATCAGTGATCTTTAATGTTTCATTGTTTACAAAAAACTCTATGTGCTGTTTCACAACATCATGGTCAAGCTCCTGGGCATAACCCATCACATATTTCATTGCCTCCTCTCTATTTTCATATGACCAGTTAAGAGAGGACCGAAGCACTGAATCAACCCTAATGGCTATATCTCTTTCCATTGATCTGTGAATAAAAAAGCCGCCCAGAGGAATGGATAGACCGGTTTTCTCCTTCCACCATTTCCCAAGGTCAATAATTAACTCAAGTCCATATTGCCTGTATGTGAATCTCCCTTCATGTATTACCAGCCCAAATTTTACATCTCCCCTTAAAACAGCATCCATAATCTCTGAATATGGCATATACTTGAACTCTGGCACATATCCCAGGTAAAGACTCATAAGTGCACCTGCTGTGGTCCATCTGCCCGGTGATGCAATGATTTCATTTTCTATCTCCTTTAAACTCACTCCTGGTCTTGCCACCAAAACAGGCCCTGCCCCCTGACCAAGGGCACAGCCTGTATAAAGCAGGGCATATTCAGATAGCAGATTTCCAAAGGCGAAAAAACTCATCTTTGTAACATTGAGCCTTGAATCCATTGCCCATTGATTCAGGGTCTCCACATCCTCTATATAAATCTCAAAATCTGCTTGGGTATGAATATTTCTGGTTCCAATCCCTGCCATAATAAATGTATCATTGGGGCAGGGGGAAAAACCCATTTTTATCTTTTTCATAGTATTCTCTCCAGATATCCTATCACTGCCTCCTGGGATACCTTATTTGCAAGGGAAATATCCCAGAAAGACCTATCCCTTTCTCCTGCCATATTGCTTATGCCCCTGATCTGTGCAGATATTATCCCCATCGTATGGCATGCATGGGCAAAGGCATATCCCTCCATATTCTCAACAATTGCACCTGTTGTAAGTGCCCTTCTCTTTGCAATTACATCATCCCCTGATACACTTAGAACTGTGATAAAATTACCTGAGCCTGTCTTAGAAATATCAGAGCATATATCTATCAGAGCTTCACACAGTTCAGGGTCAAAGGTATATGACCTATTTGGCCAAAAACCTGCATTCCAGTTAAAATCATTCAGTCCATCTTCCCTTAGCACACCAAGTTCTGGAATCTCCTCTGAAGTTGCAACTGCCATGTCTCCCACATTAAGTCCTGACCCTGGAAGAGCCCCTCCAGAGCCTATCATTATCGATATGTCAGGCCTTATATGTGAAAGGAGAATGCCACTGGAAAAAGCCGATGATACAAGACCCACACCGGTTGTTGCTAAATAGAGCCTTTCATCTTTTGTATAAACCTGGCATCCATCGAACTCTATCCTGTCCCACGGTTTAAAGCGGCTCTTCAGTAATTCAATCTCATTTTCCAGTGAGGCAATGATAAGGAGCTTCATCCCTGATGAGTTCCCTGTATCCCATTTTTAATTAGATTTATAATATCTTTAATCCATTCTCTCAATTCATCATGATTGGCATTATAAATTCCCAACCCCGCATCCAGATATTTCACCCCATATGCCTGGAGGAATCTCTCGAGCACAGAATCCAGCACAAATGCTGTCTTTGAAACATCTATATCCTCTGGAATTTCGCCTTTTGCCTTTGCTTTTTCAATAATACCTGTAAGAAACATTATGGAATAAGTCCTGAGGGTTTTTATCAGCTCTGATCTTATCCTTAACCCCCTTTCATAGTGAACCCAGAGATATATCCTGAATATCTTGGGATTCTTTTCTATGAATGTTACACCCCTCATCAGGGCTTCCTCTAATCTTGAGTAAAAGTCAAGCCCTGATCTATCATCCATCAGGTCTCTCAGGTTGTCCTTTACCTTCTCAATACTTTTATTAAATACAAATTGGAACAGACCTTCTTTGTTTACAAAATAATTGAAGACAGAGCCCTTTGATATGGATAGTCTCTGGACAATGGAATTTATAGATGCCCCCCTGAATCCTTTGCTCGCAAACTCACTAAGGGCAACAGAATAGATGCGTTCCTGCTTTTTTTTATCAAGTTTTGTGAAACTGGGAGATACACCCATAAATAAGACAACCTTTTATAAATACTCTGAGTGAAATTAATACCTTAGTCCATACAAATCAATTCTTTTTTAAGGATCTTCTCCAAAATAGTTGATAGAAAACAACATTAACTATTGGAAATTATTATCATTATGATTGAGCATAATTATAATGGAATATATAGAAGAAATCAGGCGGATGGTATAGTCCTTTCGCTTCCGTTCGCTACGCCGTCCATGGCTCCGCTCACTGCTGATTTTTTTCTGATTTACATCCATGTATCAGAAAAAAATAAAGCCGCTCAAGGAAGATACCATCCACCTGATTGGCTGTCCGGGTCTTTGTTGTAGCGAATGGCGGGAGGGCTTCGTCAGGCACTAAATCCATTTTATACAGGGATTAGCTTTGATAATTCTTCTTAAGATTATAATTTAGTGCCTGACCAGCCCGGGAGACTTCTGAGCGGAAACAAAGACCCGGATAGAC
>JALVMZ010000005.1 GCA_027032655.1 Desulfobacteraceae bacterium | reverse complement strand
CAAGATACGCCAGGGGATATGCCAATTTGGGTTTTGCATACCTTCAGATGGGAAAGCCAGATGAGGCAATTGAGGCCCTTGAAAAGGCCATTGAGCTTAACCCAAAGATTGTTCAGGCATGGAATAATCTTGCCAATGCATATTTGCAGAAGGATGATATTCAGAAAGCAATAGAAATAGGAGAAAAACTTGTCAGTATGGCACCTGATTTTGGTCTTGCTCATAATAATCTTGCTGTTGCCTACTTTTATAATGGGGAATATGACAGGGCTATAGAGCATGCAGATAAAGCAATCAAGTCTGGTTTTCAGGTGCATCCAGAATTCATGAAACAGCTTGAACCATATCGTAAAAAATGAAACCGGAATCCCTCTTTCAAAATTATGAAATATTGGTGGATAGGGCTGATAGGGTCTTCAAAGAGGTGGAAAAGGATTATTCCTCTCTTATAAAGTGTAAGCGGTTCTGCTCTGATTGCTGTTATGCAGTATTCGGTTTATTTATTATCGAAGCAGCCTTTATTAAGAGGCATTTTGATGCCATTGATCAGAATGATATATATGAGGCAATATTGAGGTGCGATCAGGCAGAGCTGGCCATAAAAAGGATGGAGGTTAAATTAAAGAATTATCAAGATGACCCTGAAATGCAGGCCATGGTCTATGCAACAGAGCGAATAAGATGTCCGCTTTTAAATGACAACAATGAATGTGTCATCTATCCATTCAGGCCCATAACATGCAGGATATATGGTATCCCCACTCGGATACAGGGGAAGGCACGGGTATGTAAAAAGAGCGGTTTTAGAAATGGAGAAACATACCCAGTTTTTAATCTGGATGCAATGTATAGGGAGTTGTTTATGCTATCGAAAAGATTCCTTGAAGATTATCCAGATGCTGATCCAGATAAGGCATCTTATCTGATTTCCATTCCGAAGGTCCTTACCACTCCAACCGAATTGCTTATAAAAGAATACTTTGTATAATCCTGTATTGAGACCTTTGCAAAAAAGATCATATTCCATCTGTCATCCTGAGGGTATCTGAAGGATGTTGAAGTATCTATGAGATACTTCGGGGCTTCGCTCCTCAGCATGACGGATAAGGTAATTCCAGATATACTTTGAAAAAAAGATATTATTTAATTGAGTTTTGCAAAGCTATCGTATTATATATCCTTAATTAATTTGAAATTAATGACCTTTTCGGGAAAAGGGATAATCATCTCAATTTATAGACTCTGAAGTGCCAGTGATGCAAGCTCTCCTATGGTCTTCTTTATGATTTTACCTTTTTCATAAATTTCCACTGAGGCATGGTCTTCAAGCAAAGAGCGAATATCTTCCTCTGCTTCCTTGGCCTTTATATTTCCAAGCAGTATAACTGTATAACCCCTTATCAGAGGATCTTCGTGTCTCAGGAGGGGAATAAAGTAAAAAGCCTTTTTCCTGAAGGGTTCTGAAATGCTGTAAGATATCCTTCCAAAGGCCATTAATAACTCTGGCAGCAGTCGGGGATCACGGGTAAATCTGAAAAGCTCCGGTATATATGGTGCAAAAGATTTTGGAGAATTTCTGATGATTTCTCCTATCGTGGATATGGCCCCCCAGGAGGATGCTGCCGAATCAGTGATTGAGATCAGGAGTCTCTGCAGGAGATTGGATACTGCCCCCGGATCATCCACTGCTATTACCGAAGAGACCTTTCCTATTGCATCCATAGCCCGCCATCTGAGTAATTTATCAGCAGAGTATATTAATCTCTGGAGGAATCTGAGGATTTTTTTATTTTTAAGTCCAGAAGATAAAAGAGGAGAGAAATCATAGTCTCTCACATACATTTCCACCTGTTGTTTGGTAAGCGGGGTTGGCTCAACTGGAGTGTGAGTTTTTATTGAAGGCACAGAGTTTTCAATCCTTTTTTTGACACCCTCCTCTGTTGCTTCTCTTATCTCATCGTGTAATTTAATAAAGTAGAGAGTCCCGGCAATCCTTCTACCTTCATATGCCCCTCCAGGGATGATTTTATGGGTCTCAATATCATAGTTGTTTAGCTCTGCGGTTATGTAATCTTCATCTGGTAATAGGTCCCATGCCAGATCCCAATCACCGTTACATCCAAATACAAGTGCCTCTATCATGGCTGAGCCAAGATTATGTCCTGTGACATCACATGCATAAACTGCGCCACAGGAACATACTCCCACAGGCATCTCAGATGGCATCCTTGTGCTGAGTTCCCTGGGTCTTTCTATTAACATCTGGCAGAATGGGCATCTGGGGCTCTTGATAATATCCTGTCTTCTGAATCTATCCTGCATGTTTATTTCCTTTATTTTTCAGAGGTCAATATCTATGGTATCAGCCTCTGGATCATATTCAATGTTTACGATATCAAATCCATCACCTTCTGACCTGAATTCTAATACCCAGTTATGGTATTTCTCTCCTGCAAAACTGCAGTTAATATTTCCCAGTTTGGCATCTATGCTTTTTAGTTTTGGTTCAATCTCAGTGAAGAAAAGTTCCCTTATTCTTGTAAGCTCTTCATCGGTTAATTCTGCCTCAACGGAGTCCACTCTTTTTACATCCATGATTAGTCCTTGGTGGGACCAGGAATATCCAATGTGAAACATTTATTCCCGGGGCCACATGTTTTTTCTGTTAATTTTGGCTGTTTTCCTGATGGGCCTGCTGACATTACATAGTTTGACCTGCTAAGGACCCTTTCAAGGTCATCAGAACTGCATTTTGGACATATTAATTCCACCTTTTCGTCTGATGAAAGAAACAGTTTCTCAAAGACCTCCCCGCATTTAAGACACCGAAATTCAAAAATGGGCATAATAATTAAAATCCCCCTCTTTATAGAGATAGCAACATCTGGCTACTTGCAAATGATATATTTTTTATTACTATTAAATAGAAAAAAAGTCAAAGAAACTATTTCAGGAATTCGGAATGATTATATCATTTCATCCATGTATCACTGCAGATACCCAGATTATTCTGGGAGATAAAAAATTAAATCAGGGACATTTAGATTTAATCAAAAGGGCAAAGGGTATTATACTGCCTCAGGCCTGCGCCTTTTCTCTGTTCAATGCATGTAAAAATTCAACTGCTGTGCTGTTCCCCAATTATGAATTAAGATTTTCTTATCAGGGGAAGGCACGACAGGTGGACCTTTTCAGGAGATTTTCAATCCCTCATCCCCGGACAATGGTGTGGAATTCGGTATCTGATTTTAACTCATTTGTCTTAAGGAATGGGGTTCCTCATGACTATCCCTTTTTTATTAAGAGAGATAAGACCCATGAAGGGGAGGGGGTCTTTTATATTAGGAATAAAGGAGAGCTCGAGGATGTGTTACAGTCCCTTGAGTCAATTGAAAAATATAATATGGAATTATTTATTTCCCAGGATGCTGTGGATTGTGGTGGTAATGTGCTGAGGGCAGTAATAATAGGAAAAAGTATTATTACCTACTGGAAACGGTCAAACAACAAAGATGAAGCAATTACCACCATTTCAAGGGGAGCCTATGTGGATAGTGAGTGGAGGCCGGAACTTCAGTTAAAGGGACTCGATATGGTAAAGAAATTCCAAGAACTCAGTGGAATTAATCTGGCTGCCATAGATATGGTTTTCCCCATGAAAGGGGGGAGCCCTTTATTCCTCGAGATAAACTACTATTTTGGAAGGAGGGGTCTTGGTGGATCATCCCGTTATTATGAGTTGCTATGTAATGCCATAAAGGAGTGGTTTGCTGCAAAAGGTATTGATCCTGCCCCCGTAAAGCTGGTTATATAGTTTAATCCCCTTTTATTATTTTAATAAATACCCTTCTTGATCTGGGGCCATCAAATTCACAGAAGAATATCTTCTGCCATGTCCCCAGCAAAGGAGCACCCTTTTCAACAATCACATGGACAGAGCTTCCAACTAAGGTTGCCTTTATGTGGCTATCTGCATTCCCTTCCAGGTGATGGTATCCTGCATTTGCAGGGACAAGTTGATTCAGTTTCTGAATGATGTCTCTACAGACAGCAGGATCAGCCCCTTCATTAATTGTGATTCCAGCAGTTGTATGGGGCACATAAATGATGGCAATACCATCTCTTATGCCTGAATTGGAAATCTCATTTCTTACCTCATTGGTTATATCAACCATTTCCACCCTTGAGCCTGTCCTCACATTAATTGTTGATGACATATTCTACCTCCTCAAAAGAATTCATATTAATTTAGAAGTTGTATTTTATATCGTCATCAGGATTATAGGTAGAGTCATAATATTCAATAACCTGAGCATCTTCCAGGGCAGAGAATCTATGGGCACACATGGGATAAATTTTGACCTTCTGACCCTCTTTTAAGATAATGCTCTCAGCTTCCCCTGATTCAACATCCACCAATTCAACAAGCAATTTCCCGCTGATAATATAAAAACACTCTATTTTTATTCTGTGAAAATGACCACCCCTGAAAAAGTTCTCTCCCCTGTTCAGACTGAAATATCCAAGGTGTTTGAAGGTCTTCCCATCCTCAATCAGTGCAAGCTCGCCCCGATCCTGAATCAGCCTCTTTTCCCTTAAGAATTCCTCTGTAATGGGCAGATTCTGAATCTCAACTTTCTGTTTCATTTATAGGATACCTCCTTGATCTGAGATATTTGCCCCCTTCTGGATACTCATGGGGATAAACCGCATCATTAAGAGTAAGATTATCAGCCCTGGTATGGCAAGGAATGTGGATATGATAAAAAATATAACCCAGTCCGTCTGCTGGGCAATCCATCCAGAGGAAGCGGATAGCCATGTCCTTCCAAATGCCATAAACGATGTAAAAAGTGCATACTGTGTGCCCGTATATGCAGTGTTACAGAGTATGGAGAGATATGCCACAAAGGCAGCAGAGCCCATACCACCGGATAGGTTCTCCACACCAATTGTAAGGAAAAGAAACCTCACATCAGGCCCAATCTTTGCCTGAAGAGAAAACATAAGATTTGAAAACATCTGTAGCAATCCACAGATAAATAGGCTCTTCAGTATCCCTATCTTTTTGACCAGAATACCGCCCAGAAATACCCCACTCAGAGTTGCTGTGATACCAAATATCTTGCTCACAGTTGCAATCTGGGCCTTTGTAAATCCAATCTTTATATAAAACGGATTTGCCATAACACCTGCAAAGGCATCTCCAAATTTGTATAAAAGTATAAATGAGAGGATTATTATTGAGGTGGAGAGATTATTCCTTTTAAAAAACTCTACAAAGGGCTCAATAAGGGTGGACCTGAGCCAATCAGCTCCTCTGGATTGGGATTTCAGAGTATTTCTGTCTGTCTCTGGAACTGGTGCCTTGATTGCCGCAATGACCCCTATAATTATCAAGAGGGCCATTATGGTATATACCACCTTCCATGACAGATAGGATGCCAGATACAGTGCCCCTGCACCGGATGCCAGTAATCCGAAGCGGTATCCTATCTGTGTCATGGCAGCACCTGCGCCCTGTTCATCCTCTTCCAGTATGTCTATTCTGTAGGCATCTATCACTATGTCCTGACTTGCAGAGAAGAATGCCACCAGAATACTGAATATGGCCGTCAGAAAAGGAGTTCTTGATGGATCTGTGCTACCAAGTCCTATTATGGATACCATGAGGAGTATCTGTATTACCAGCATCCATGCCCGTCTTCTGCCCAGTGCCCTTTGAAGCAATGGCACAGGCACCCTGTCAATAAAAGGAGCCCACAGAAATTTGAGATTATATGGTGTTCCCACAAGTGTAAAAAGGCCGATTTCTGTAAGTGATATTCCAGATTCTGTAAGCCAGATTGAGAGGGTTGATGCAGTAAGTAGAAAAGGAAGTCCACTTACAAATCCCATGAAGAAGATTATTATAAGCCGTAAATCAGTATATAGGGCTATTGTGTCACTTAGCTTTGCCGTTTTTATGTTCATATCCGTATCTTTTTAACTTTTCATTCAGGGTCTTTCTGGTGATTCCCAGCCTCCTTGCTGTCTCACTTTTGTTCCATCCTGTAAGTTCCAGGGTCTTTAGAATGATTATCTTTTCTATCTCATCAAGGGTCATATTTCCAGATGATATTATCTGATCATCATCCCCTTTGTGCTCTTTTATTGGAAAGGGAAGACCCTCCACATCAATATAAGAAGACTGACACATGACAACAGCACTTTCAATCACATTCATCAGTTGTCGGACATTTCCATGCCAATCATACCGTATAATCTTATCCATGGCCTCTGGAGTAAATCCCTTTATCTCTTTATGGTTCTTTTCCGAAAAAGTTTGAAGAAAATGATTGGCAAGGACAGGTATGTCCTCCCTTCTTTCCCTCAAAGGTGGTATGTTTATTGATACAACATTGAGTCGCCAGAAGAGATCCTCTCTGAATCGTCCTTCTTTTACCTCAGCCTCCAGGTCCTTATTGGTAGCAGCAATAATCCGAACATCAACTTTTATTACCTCATCCCCGCCCACCCTTATAATCTCCCTTTCCTGAATGGCTCGGAGTATCTTTGCCTGCATCAGCATGGACATCTCACTTACCTCATCCAGAAAAATGGTCCCCCCGTTTGCCTGGACAAATTTGCCTTCCCTTCGCTTTATTGCCCCGGTAAATGCCCCCTTTTCATGTCCAAACAGCTCTGTATCCAGCAGGGTCTCAGAAAGGGCTGAGCAGTTAATGGGCACAAATGGCCCACCTTTCCTGGGACTGTTAAAGTGGATTGCACCTGCTATCAATTCCTTGCCCGTGCCTGATTCCCCTGTGATAAGCACTGTTGAATCGGTTGGTGCAACGCGGGATACTGTATCAAGTATCTTCAGCATTGCCCTGCTTCTTGCAATTATGTTTCTGGTATCAAAGTTCTTACCAAGGGTCTCCTTCAGGAGTAGATTTTCCTCCTTTAATTGACGATGCTCCATTGCCCTTTCTATGGTTATCCTGAGCACATCAAAATCAAGGGGTTTTGTGAGATAATCATACGCCCCCTTTTTCAGGGCCTCTACCGCTGTTTCCACAGATGAATATGCGGTCATTATTATTATGGGTATTGCGGGGTTGTAGGACTTTATCTCAGATAGGGCCTCAAGACCGGATACCTTTACCATTCTGATATCCATAAGGATCAAATCATAAGGTTTATCCTTCACCATCTGGATTGCTGTTGAACCATCATCTGCTTCAAATATGGCATATCCCCACCCACCCAGGAGAGTCCTGAGCATGGTTCTGTGGGCTGTATCATCATCAACTACGAGAATTGAGCCTTTATCTTTCATTCTGTATTTCCAAAAAAGCGATATTAATTAAAATTTTGATATATGAATATAGCAGTATTTCTCAACAAATTCTAATATTTATTGCCCGATATTTTTAAGTAATTAAAAACCCAATTAACTAATGGGAATAACAGGAGAAATTATGATATTAGGTTTATCTCCTATTGAGTTAAGTATTGAGATAAATTTTATAGAGGCTACCCGGGTCTTTGTTTCCGCTGGAGAAGTCTCCCATCCCGCCATTCGCTACAACAAAGACCCGGACAGCCCATCATGTGGATGGTATCAACATTTCCCCGCTTTATTTTTTTCTGATACTACATATAATTATATTCAACCATAATGATATCTATCTGTTACTTATGAATGGTTGTTAGGGGAGTGTAGAGATGGGGTCTTCTTCCTTTCAGGAAATTTTTCATGGGATGAGCCTTTACTTCCTGGATAGCATCTCTTTTCAGTTCGGATATGAGCATATATTCCTGATCTCCGCTATAAGATGAGATAATCTCTCCTGATGGATTGATTATTAAGGCGACCCCTGGAAAATAAAAACCATCTTCATTCTCTCCCACCTGATTGCAGGCTATCACATATACTCCATTGTCATAGGCCCTTGCCTTGAGATC
>JALVMZ010000004.1 GCA_027032655.1 Desulfobacteraceae bacterium | reverse complement strand
AAGGAGATAATACGAACAGGAAACCCCATATCCCCACCTGCCTGTATCATCTCAGGCGGAGAGACAACGGTTACAATAAAGGGTGACGGCCTGGGAGGAAGGAACCAGGAATTCTGCCTAAGCTGTTCAATAGAGATATCGGATTTAGATGGAAATGTGGTCATATTGAGCGGGGGAACCGATGGAAATGATGGCCCAACTGATTCTGCTGGTGGTATAGTTGATCCATTTACCATTAAAAGGGCACAAAATGCTGGACTGAACGCCCTGGAATTCCTGATGAGAAATGATTCTTACAACTTTTTAAAACAAACAGGTGACCTTTTAATCACAGGTCCCACAAATACCAATGTTATGGATGTCCGCCTTATCATTATAAGATAATATGATATCATGAATAAAAAGAAAACAGGCATGTTAACAATTCAAAGAAACAGTGCATGGATTTCCCTTGTTTTGGTTTTTCTATTTATCAGCACAGGATTATTATTTTCTTATTCATGTGGGAAAAAAGATGCCCTCACCAGGATTAAAAAATCAGGCATATTAAGGGTTATTACCAGAAATAATGCCCACTGCTATTATATTTACAGGGATCAACCCATGGGATTCGAATACGACCTTGCACGGGAATTCAGCAGATATCTTGGAGTAAAACTCAGGATCATCACCCCCAAGTGGGGAGAACTAAAGCAACTGTTATACCAGGGCAAAGGAGATCTTATTGCGGCAAGCATGACAATAACAGAATCAAGAAAAAGGGATCTTGGCTTTTCAATCCCTTACATGCAGGTCCAGCAGATGGTTATCGTTCATAGAAATAACTATAAGATAAAAGGGATAAAAGACCTGAGCGGAAAGGTTGTGCATGTAAGAAAGGGGACTTCATATGAGGAGAGATTGCGGGAGTTGCAGTCAGAGGGGATAAATCTCACCCTCAAACTCTATGATGATATACCCACAGAGGAACTCATAAGAATGGTGGCCCAAAAAGAGATAGAGATTACTGTGGCGGATTCCAACATTGCCATGCTGAACCGAAGATACTACCCGGATGTCAAAATCGCCTTTCCCATTGAGGAACCACAACACCTGGGATGGGCAGTAAAAAAGGGTGAAAAGGCGTTACTCAATAAGATAAATGCATTTTTCAGGAAAATAAAGAAGGATGGAACATATTCCAATATCTATCATAAATACTATGCCAATGTGGACATCTTTGACTATATGGATTTGAAAAAGTATCACAGGAGGCTCAAAACAAGACTCCCCAAGTATAAAAAGATCATTCAGGAGACCGCACAGAAATATGAATTTGACTGGAGGCTCATTGCTGCAATGATCTATCAGGAATCCCACTTTGACCCTGAAGCAGAGAGCTTCACAGGAGTCAAAGGACTGATGCAGATTACCAGCAGGACCGCCCAGGATCTTGGAATTAATGACAGGACAGACCCCAAACAAAGCATTATGGCAGGCGTTAGATATCTAAGAAAACTCTATGATTACTTTGACGAGGCACAGAATCCTGATAGGCTATTGATTGCCCTTGCAAGTTATAATGTGGGAAAGGGCCATATTATTGATGCACAGAGGATAGCAAAGGAAAAAGGGATGAATCCCAATAGCTGGTCTGCATTAAAAGAGACCCTACCCCTTTTGAGATACAGAGCCTATTACAAAAAATCAAAGTATGGATATTGCAGAGGAACTGAACCCATCCGCTATGTGGATAGAATCCTCATTTACTATGATATACTTAAAAGGGAGGCCATATCATAGTGGAATAATCTCCCCTTCAATTTTATCACCCACAAATAACAATCCAATACTACGCCTAAAAAATGATGCAATCCCTTTTGAAAATGAACCAGGATTAAATAAGAGACACCCATCCTTCATGTGGTTTACCGGATGATGAGTGTGTCCATAAACAATACAATCCACATCAGTAAATGAACTCCTTATCCTCCTTTCAATGCCAAAGGGAAATCCCCTACCATGAATCAGGCCAATTCTTTTACCATTTATCTCAACTATATCTTTTTCAGGATATCTCCTTTCAATCTCATATGAATCCCCATTTCCACAAACAGCTCTTATCTCCTTGTCAGAGAAAACATCCAGGACCTGAGGGGTTGTAATATCCCCTGCATGCAGTATAATTTCCGCATCACGGAAATATTCATTCACCACCCTTCTAAGAAAAGGTGACGGCTCTTTCATATGGGTATCTGATATTATTCCTACTTTTACAACTCTCATCCTGAATCATATAAAAATTAGGCTCTTCTCGAGATTAGTTGATCATTAAGTTAAATTTTATAGAGGCTACCCGGGTCTTTGTTTCCGCTCAGAAGTCTCCCGGGCTGGTCTTTTTTAGCTCACTTATCTTACGGGGGATTTCTTACCCCCTCCCCATTCCCGCTCCTGTCCATTTATGAACTTAATACCTCTGAATCATACCTTCTCTCATAATAATACAGATTCAGCATTAATTACAACGGGAGCGGGCTGGGGTTTCCCCCGTAGATAAGTGAGAAAAAGACGAAGCCCTCCCGCCATTCGCTACAACAAAGACCCGGACAGCCCATTAGGC
>JALVMZ010000003.1 GCA_027032655.1 Desulfobacteraceae bacterium | reverse complement strand
TAAGCTTAAGTGATAATTATAAGTATGGGATTGACTGGTCAAGGCTTCAGATTCAATTTAAATCCAAATCAGATTCTCTGCCACAAAACCTTAACCTCAGCTTTAATGCAGGGGGTTCAATAATTCTATCAGATACATCAAGTTTTAATGCAATCCTTGATTTTCTGAGAACGCAGGGGGATATAACCGTAATTTCCAATCCACACCTTTCGGTCTTAAACGGACAGTCCGCAGTAATGACCGTGGGTTATCAGTTCCCTTACGGGGATATAAGTGGTGTTGACCGTGACCCTGAAACCGGGGTGGTTACCTTTGAAGCAACGATAAAGAGGGCTATACTGGGACTTCAGCTTGGTATTACTCCACATATCTCAGAGGATGGAACCATTACCCTCCATATTGTCCCCACCATAACACGGATTCAGGACGAAGAAGAGGTGGAGATACCCACCACAACAACCGTAAAGCAGACCATCTCCAATCCCATTATTGACCTTCAGGAACTGGCAACTACGGTTAGAGTTAAAGACGGGGAGATGGTGGTGCTGGGAGGCCTCATAAGTCAGATAAAGAGACTGAATCACCAGGGGCTTCCCATTCTGAGCAGTATACCGATAATTGGTAATCTGTTTAAGCACATTGAGGAGACAAAGGAGAACAGAGAGGTGGTGATATTCATAATTCCCTATATAAAAA
This sequence comes from Desulfobacteraceae bacterium, assembly GCA_027032655.1. GTDB lineage: Bacteria > Desulfobacterota > DSM-4660 > Desulfatiglandales > JALVMZ01 > JALVMZ01. Next base: position 1,908 of record JALVMZ010000003.1, on the reverse strand, counting down.
GCTGATTTTTTTATTTGCTTATTTATTAAGATTTAATTAAAATCGGACGATAGATTAATTGAGAGCTTTTATAAGCCCTAATTAAAAGAAGGAGGTTAATCTTATGTTTGTAAAAGAGGAAAGGGGTTTTACCCTGGTGGAGATGGCAATTGTGCTGATTATCATCGGAATCCTTGTAGGTGGGATACTTAAGGGTATGGCAATGGTTCAGGAGGCAAAGGTAAAACGGATTGTAAAATCAGCAGACGAACTGAGGGCAGCGGTAATGACATTTTACGACAAATATGGCATGTATCCTGGAGATGAAAATAGCAATAACTTCCCTCCTGGGGATCATCACAGGGGTAATGGAGATGGTCAGATAAGTTATGGTGAAGCAGATATGTTGTTTGAAGACCTGGTGAACGCAGGTATCATTTCAGGTAATTATGATGGAGCTGGAGAGGATAGCATCCCCAATCATGCGTTTGGGGATAAATACAGGCTATACTGGACTAACCCGGGTGGTGGTGCCCAGACCAATCACTGGATAAGATATGAAAACCTTCCTTGGGATGTATGTCTTGAAATTGATACAAAGTATGATGATGGTGTCTATAACAGTGGTTCCATAAGGGCAAATGAGGATTATACTGAGGGAAATAGTCCCATTGCATATTTTTATGTGCTGTTTTAAATAATAATCGATCCAAATGGGGATGGTTTGGGCTATCCCCATATTTAATATATGAATCATATGAATCAGAAGGGATTTACTCTCATTGAGATTGCCATCGTGATGGTGATTATTGGTATTCTGGCAGGTGCCGGGGTATCGCTGATTGGAGTTCTCACAAAAAAGAAGCTAAGGGATGAGACCATTGATTATCTTGATAAATCAAGGGAGGCACTCATAAGCTTTGCATCCATTAACGGGAGGTTCCCCTGGGCAGATACAGATGGAGATGGTGTTGAAGACAGTGGCTCCACATCAGGAGATCTGCCGTATGTGACCCTTAATCTAATGCCAACAGATTCTTACAAGAGGCCGGTTAAATACGAAGTCAACTCAAGCCTTACCACAAACAGGCAGTTGAGCTGTGGGGCACTTCGGGCTGGAATATCCGGCAGTCCCAGTGTGGTGGATTCAGATGGCTCAACAAGTGCCTTTTCTGTTGCTGCCATTGTAATAAGTTCAGGTCCCACAGATGCAGATGGAGACGGCAATCTGTATGATGCTGTAACTTCGGGCACCCATCAGGGAGATAACACGGATGGGGTTCCGAATTATATCAGGCATCCTCCCATTGATACATTTGATGACCTTGTAAGATACATTGGCACAAATGAGTTATACAGGGAGATCTGCGAATTCCTCGTGCTTGCGGTAAATAACAACTCTTCAGGCACTGTATATGTTTACAATAGAACCGCCGGGGTTGACCTTGGCAGTATCTCTTCCGGTGGAAACGGCTCTTATGATATAATATCAGGCACACAGATAGAGGTAAGGGATGCACCGGGTGGGAGTGGTAGCATAGTAACATCCACACCTCCAACACCCATAATACTTGCTGGGAATGGTTGCACCATAGATGTCCCTTAATAACTGTGACCCATCTTTGTTATCACATCGTATAATGGAAGTAATATGGATAGTATTATTACTCCAAAGACCCCGCCAAGAAGAAAGAGGGTGATGGGTTCAAAGGCATTCAATAATATCTGAACCGTTCTTTTCACCTCACCGTCATAGTATTTACCGAGGCGTTTCATTGATTTATCAAGTGTTCCTGTGATCTCACCATTCTTTATTGCCCCGAGCACAAGCGGGGGGAACCCGCCTGCATTTTCAAAGCCTTCTGCAATGCTTCTCCCCCGCTGTATCTCCTCATATGCGCGTTTGAGTCTCTCTTCTATAAAACTGTT
>JALVMZ010000002.1 GCA_027032655.1 Desulfobacteraceae bacterium | reverse complement strand
TAATCCTTTGTTATTACTACATCTGGAGGCATTTTTCATTATCTTATTTCTATTTAATGCATAATTTGGGATAATTTAAAATATGTTAAAATATTAAAAAATAGAGGAGATATCAATGAAATATAACACTGAGACTGAAAAACTTCAGAAAGAGATAAGAATGCTTTTAAAGGAGAAAGATGCGATTCTCCTTGCCCATAATTATCAGGTGCCAGAGGTTCAGGACATCGCTGATATGAGGGGGGACTCCTTAGAACTATCTATGAGGGCCTCTAAGACAGATGCAAAAGTAATTGTCTTCTGTGGTGTTCACTTTATGGCAGATACAGCATCCATACTTTCACCGGATAAGACGGTGCTCCTGCCTGTGCTTGGTGCAGGATGCCCGATGGCAGATATGATAAGAGCACAGGATGTCCAGAAAATAAAGGAGGATAACCCAGATGTGGTAATTGTCAGCTATGTTAATACCACCGCTGAAGTAAAGGCTGAGACCGATATATGCTGCACATCTGCAAATGTTATCCAGGTGGTGAACTCCATTGCCCCTGAAAAAAGGATATTTATGACACCTGATAAGAACCTTGCACTCTATGCAAAGAAACGGACAGGAAGGGAAATAGATTCCTGGGATGGATACTGTCCCATTCACAATAACCTGACTGCTGAAACAGTAATAAAGAGAAAAGAAGAACATCCCGATGCACTGTTTATTGCACATCCAGAATGCAGACCTGAGGTTCTGGAGCTTGCAGATGAGATAAAAAGCACATCCGGAATGATAAGGTTCGTAAACCAATCTTCTGCCCAGAAATTCATAATAGGAACAGAAACAGGACTAATACATCCCCTTTCACAGGCAAACCCTGAAAAGGAATTCATCCCTGCTGATAGAGGAATGATCTGCCCTAATATGAAAAAGACAGGTCTTACAGATATCCTTGAGGCTCTTGAAACCATGGAACCAGTGGTGGAAGTGCCTGAGTCCATAAGAAAAAGGGCAATTAAAGCAGTTCAAAGAATGCTTCAAATTCCAGGGGTTTAAATGAACAGAAGCGCAAAGTTAGAGAAAAAAGAGATAAAGGCCAGTATGGAATACCTGAGAAAGCTCTTTATCATGCCTGACTCCCCTGATAAATTTGTGGAATTCGGACACGAACTCCTTGAAATGATTCATGATTTTTTCAAAAAAAAGGGAGGCATTCACAGCTCCATTACCCTTCCAGAATTAAGTGAAATATTCAATGAGATATCCATCCCGGAGGACCCCAATCTTATAAAGGATGTGCTCTCTGAGATAAAAAATAAAATCATCGCACACTCAGTTAAGGTGAGCAATCCCTATTACATTGGACATATGATAAGCCCTGTGCCTTATTACATGATACTCCTTGAAATGATTATAGCTGCCCTTAATCAGAATCAGGTAAAGATAGAAACAGCCAAGGCATCCAGCTTTGTGGAGAGGGAACTTGTGGCGTGGTTCCATCGCCTTGTATATAATGCCCCTGATAAATTCTATAAAAGGCACATGCAAAATCCTAAGGTTGCCCTGGGGAATATCACATCGGATGGAACCCTTGCAAACCTAACTGCCCTTCTGGTGGCAAGGGAAAAGGCATTCCCCCCTGACGGGGAGTTTCAGGGTGTGAGAATATCAGGAATCAATCATGCCTTGGAGCATTATGGATATAAAAGGGCGGTTATTATTGTTTCCACCCGGGGGCACTACTCAATAAAAAAGGCAGCCAATCTGCTGGGTCTGGGAGAGGAAAATGTCATAAATATACCTGTTGACAGATTCAATAAAATAAATATCAGGCGTATGGAAAAAAGGATTCAGGATTTACAAAAGGAGGAAAAGACAAAGATAATTTCAATAGTGGGGATAGCAGGGACAACGGAGACAGGGAATATTGACAATCTATATAAATTAGCCCTTATCTCAGAAAAAATAGGAGCTCACTATCATGTGGATGCATGCTGGGGTGGTTCAGCCCTTCTTGATGAGAATTATAGAAATCTACTCAGCGGTATAGAGAGGGCAGATTCAGTCTCCATTGATGGACACAAGCTCCTTTACTGTCCCATGACAGTGGGTATGGTTCTCTTTAAAAGTGAAAAGGATCTAAATCTCATAAAACAGAGCGCCAACTACATTATCAGAAGGGATTCGGTTGATACAGGGAGATTTACCATAGAGGGATCCAGACCCTTTTCATGCCTGAAACCCTGGGCCTCTCTCAAAATAATGGGAAGAAAGGGTTACAGACTCCTTTTTAAAAGCGCAAAAGAAAATACTGAATCATTTATAAAGATTATTGAAAACAAAAGGGATTTTGAAATCCTGAACCAGCCAGAGCTTTTTATTGTAAATTACAGGTATATTCCATATGAGGTAAGAAAACAGATACAATCATGGGAAAAACAAAAAAAGAGCACAAAAGACAGGGGATTTAAAAAGGCGATTGAAAGGAATATCAGAAAGGCAAATCACATAATAAATGCAATAAATATAAAATTACATAAAGAATTGAGAAAGGATGATACCACCTTTGTATCAAGGACAAAACTGGAATCAACAAAATACAGACCCCAGAGCATTGTG
>JALVMZ010000001.1 GCA_027032655.1 Desulfobacteraceae bacterium | reverse complement strand
TTTATCTGCCTTTGCAATGGATATAACCTCAGGCGGGTCTTTTACATCAGTATTATTGATTACATCCAGGACAGACTCTAAGTGTGCTCTTCCCCCGTCAACAACCATCAGATCAGGCAGATCACCTCTGGAAAGACGTCTTCCTATTACCTCTTTTATCATGGAGTAGTCATCTATACCCTGAACTGTCTTTATCCTGTAATTTCTGTATCCTGCCTTCATGGGCATTCCATCTTTAAAACATACCAGCGCTCCCACCCCATATTCTCCCCCCATTACGGAAATATCCACACCTTCGATTTTAGATGGCATTTTTTTAAGTCCCAGGGTCTTTTTCAGGGAATCTAACAGATCCTTATGGGTTGATATGTCTTCCTTTCTGGATATATCCATGGCATTTTTAAGGGCAAGATTGATAATCTCCGCCTTTTTTCCCCTTTTGGGACGGGAAATTTTGACCTTTTTTCCCTTGGTATCCGAAAGCCATATTTCAATTGAACTCCGATCTTCTGGTTCTTCAGAGGTTATTATTGTATCAGGGATAAATGACTGGTGAATATAATATTGTTTTATGAATTCACCTATTACTTCTGATTTATTGCTCCATCTATGGGATAATTTAAAACTCTTTGTGGAAATCAGCTTCCCATCCCTTATAGTTAAAACCACTATAAAAAACCTGTGCCCTGATTGGAGACAGCCTATAGCATCTATGTCCTCCATTCTGGAAGATACAACATTCTGTTTTTCCATGCTCTTTTCAATGGCCTGTATCTGGTCCCTTAGCCTTGCGGCAAGTTCAAAGTTAAGCTCCTTGGCAGATTGCTCCATTTTTCTCCTCAGCTCTTTCACAAGCTCAAGGTGTCTTCCTTCAAGAAAGAGCCTGACCTGATTTACTGCCTGCATGTAATCTTCATGGGATACAGGATTTACGCATGGACCGGAACACCTGGCCAGTTGAAAGTTAAGGCACGGTCGTGACCTTTTTGGAGGGGATGGTCCTTTGCACTTCCTCAGGAGAAATATCTTCTCAATGAGGTTAAGTGTCTTTCTGATAGCCCCTGAAGAGGAATAAGGGCCGAAATAAATGGCACCATCCCCCGCTGGTTTTCGGACTATCTTTATTGATGGAAATTTCTCATTTAATGCCAGTTTAAGCCATGGATACTGTTTATCATCCCTCAACACCACATTATATCTTGGCATATGCTCTTTTATAAGATTTCGCTCTAATATGAATGCCTCTTTTTCCGTTTCAGTAATGATATAGTCCAGGTCCATTGCCTTTCTCATTAGATGAAGCAGTTTGGTTGAGGAATTCTGATTAAGTTTAAAGTAGGATTTTAGTCTCTTTTTGAGATTTTTTGCCTTTCCCACATAAAGCACTCTTCCGGATTGGTCCTTGAAGAGATAAACACCAGGAGCTTCTGGAATATCATCAATATTGAATTTTTCTCTGATGTCCATTTTTAAATAAAGATATGGATTTTCTTAACTTAATCTGAATGGCTTATATTGATCCTCTTTAGCATTATGGATAGATCATGGGGTTTTCCGTCCATATCCCTGAGATAGTCTTTTATTAGTGCCACTTCCTTAAAACCCAGTTTTTCAATCCCTCTGGATATGGGAATCCGGGTTGCAATTGCAAGATTCATTACCAGGATTTCAATATTAAGCTCCATGGCAAGATTGTTTATATCCAGCAAAAGCCATGTGGCCAGATTCTTCCCTCTCAGTGCCGGATCAACAATTATTCTTACCCTGCCTATATGACTCACACATTCAGGCTCTAATTTTACAAGCATTCCATGGGCTATTATGCGATTTTCAAGCTCTGCCACAAGGGATATCTTATTACCTCTCTGAAGAGGTCTTTCGAAGTAAGAGAATGTCTCATCCATATCCACAAACCATCTTTCCATTTCAGGCAGTCGGGAATAAAGCCTCAGTATGGAGTCTCTTTCCTCTTCCAAGGCAGGTCTTATTGTTACCCCTGAGCCATCTTTGAGTATAACCTCTTTTGGGTATTGGGATTTTAAATAACCTTTTATCTGCTCTTCCAGAACATCCATAACCAAAATTACCCCTATCTTTAATCAAAGTAAGGGATGAGGATTTATGAGTCAAGGGGATTTCATTAATTCTGGTATTTGATGCATCTGACAAAATGCCCATCTTCTGCCTGAACCATTGGAATCTCCTCCCCTTTACATGCCTTTTCAGATACCGGACACCTTGCCTGAAACCTGCAGCCTTCAGGTGGGTTAATGGGACTTGGAACTTCACCCCCAAGGGAGTCTGGAATCTTTCTTTCTTTAATGGAGGGGATTGCCTTAAGTAATGCCTTAGTGTAAGGATGGAGAGGATTTTCAAATATCTCACTCCAGGGAGCGTATTCCATTATCTTCCCAAGATACATAACAGCAATGGTATCGCTCATATACCCTACAATATTCAGATCATGGGCAATAAAAAGATAACTCAATTGAAATCTATCCTGTAGTCCTTTGAGCAGGTTGAGTATCTGAGATTGAACAGATACATCAAGTGCAGAAACAGGCTCATCGCACACTATAAGGGATGGGTTGACACTTAGTGCTCGTGCT